>DATJFA010000563.1:0-5401 GCA_035496015.1 Terriglobales bacterium
GGCGACCGCAAGCTACTGATCGGCGCCGCAGCCATCGTGCTGGTGCTCGCCATCACGGGGGCGCTGGTGGGCACGGAGGGTCCGAGTCCGTCAGGTTATCCCTCCAGTTATTCCGCGGCTTCCGACGGCGGCAAAGCGGCGTTTCTCACGCTGCAGAGCCTGGGCTATAGAACGGAGCGCTGGCTGGATCCCCCGCAGACACTGAAGGCGCAAGACACCCTGCTCATTCTTGCCGATCCCATTGTTCCTCCCAGCAAGGACGAGCGGCAGGCCTTGCGCCAGTACGTGGAGTCCGGCGGAAAGGTGCTGGCCACGGGCATGAGAGCCGACATGGTGTTGCCCGAGGCCTCCGCCGGTGCGAACGACATGGTAGCCGTGGAGTGGAAAGATTTTCCTGCTCTCTTTCCGGGAGCGCTGACCCGCGGCGCCGCCAGCATCACCCTGGTTCCTTTGGCGAAATGGACTGGCACGGGCGCGCGTTACGTTCCGCTTTATGGGACCGCCGAAGCGCCGGTGGCGGTGGTCTACATGCTCGGGCGCGGCCAGATACTGTGGCTGGCCGCCTCCACGCCGCTGACCAACGCGGGTATCCAGCGCGCCGGCAACCTGGAGCTGCTGCTGAACTTCGCCGGCTCGCCGCAACGCACGCGGATTTTCTGGGACGAATATTTCCACGGGCAGGGGCGCTCGCTGGCCGACTACTTCGCGCGCACGCCGCTGCCCTGGGGGTTGGCGCAGCTGGGTGTGCTGCTACTGCTCGCCCTGTTAGCATTTTCACGGCGTAGCGGACCGGTGCATCCGCTACCGCGGGAATCGCGGCTGTCATCGCTGGAGTTCATTGACACCCTGGGCGGGCTTTATCAGCGCGCGCACGCCGCACGGGGCGCGGTAGAGGTGGCTTACCAGCGTTTCCGCTTTCTGCTCGCCAAGCGCCTGGGTATGCCATTGAGCGCAGCGGACGCGGACCTGGACAAAGCGGCTGAGCAGCGCCTTTCGCCCGCACCTGGCCTGCTCGACACTTTGCAGCGCTGTCGCGCGGCGCAGGATGACCTGGATTTAGAGGACAGCAAGGCGCTGGAACTGGTGCAGAGGCTGCACCATTTCAGCGAGCTGCTTTCATTACAAAAGGTGGGAGAACGGGGATGGAAAAAGTAGGCGGCCTGGCCGAGCAGGCCTGCTCTCAGCTGGGCAAGGTGCTGGTGGGGCAGGATGAACTCATCCAACAACTGCTGGTAGTGGTGCTTTGCCGCGGCCATGCCTTGATTGAGGGTGTGCCCGGCCTGGCCAAAACGCTGGCCGTAAAAGCGCTGGCCAAGGTGCTGCAGTTGGACTTTCAGCGCGTGCAGTGCACGCCTGACCTGATGCCGGCTGACGTGATCGGCGGCAATATTTTCAATAGCGCTACCGGCAGTTTCAGCCTGCACCGTGGGCCGCTGTTCACCGACCTGCTGCTGGTGGATGAAATCAACCGCACGCCGCCGCGCACGCAGTCGGCGCTGCTGGAGTCCATGGAAGAGGCCCAGGTCACCATTGACGGCACCCGCCACCAGCTCTCGGACTTCTTTACTGTGTTTGCCACGCAGAACCCCATTGAGTTCGAAGGCACTTATCCGCTGCCCGAGGCGCAACTGGACCGTTTTCTGCTGAAAATCCGGGTAGGCTATCCGTCGGGCGAGGAGGAGATTGCGATTCTGGAACGCTACCAGGCGGGTTTCGACGCGCACCAGCTTGAGCGCATGGAGCTGCGGGCGGTGGGGGTGGAGGCCCTGCGCGAGGCACGCGCCGCCGTGAGCTCGGTGCAGGTGGAGCCGGGGATTTTCCGTTATGTGAGCGAGTTGGTGCGCCGCAGCCGCGACTGGCCGTCGCTCAGCCTGGGGGCCAGCCCGCGTGCCGGGCTCAGCCTGCTGCTGGCCGCCAAGGCCATTGCCGCCATGGATGGCCGAGACTACCTGGTGCCCGACGACGTCAAGCAGATCGCCCCTGCCGTGCTTCGCCATCGCGTAGTGCTCAAGCCGGAGGCTGATTTGGAAGGTGTGAGCGCCGAACAGGTGGTGCGCGACCTTCTGGCCGCGGTTGAGGTCCCCAAGTAATGCTGGGCAGCCTGCTTCCGGAACCCCGGGTGGCGGTGGCGCGAAGCTGGCGCCGCTGGGGCTTCGGCATTGGGCCACGCCTGGTGTTGCTGCTTCTGGTTGGACTTCTGTGGCTGGTGCCTGCCTGGTGGGACCGCCGCGCCCTGTTCGGTCTCCTGGCCTGGGATGTGTTGCTGCTGGCCATCTTCACCTGGGACCTTCGGCGCCTGCAAGGCGCCCACCCAGAAGCCACCCGCATCTGGACAACCGCGCCCGCGCTATCTACGGCCGCCGAAATTCGCATTGAGCTGAGAAATCTGGGCGAAATCTTCTATACCGCAGCCCAGGATGACGTTCCCGCCAGCCTGCGTCGCACGCCTCCCACCATGCAACTTCAGACCGACCGCTGGGGCGAGGGGCACGGCAGCTATCAAATTGAACCGCTACAGCGCGGCGACGTGCAACTCGGCCCGCTGTTTCTGCGCAGCCAGAGCCGGTGGCGCATGGCGGAATGCTGGCTGCGCGCCGACCTGGCGCAGACCGTGCGCATTTATCCCAACCTGGGCGAGGCCAAGCGGCACATGCTTTACCTGCTGCGCAGCCGCCAGATCGAGCTGGAACGGCGGCTCACGCGTCGTCGTGGCCTGGGCAGGGAATTTGAGAGCCTGCGCGACTACCGCGATGGCGACGAAGTGCGCGACGTCTGCTGGACGGCCACCGCCCGGCGCGGCAAGCTGATTACGCGGCAATTCCAGGTGGAACGCAGCCAGGCGGTGTGCCTGGTGGTGGACGCGGGCCGCCTGCTGCGGGCGAAGGTGGGCAAACTGCAGAGACTGGATTTCAGCGTCAACGCCGCCCTTACCCTGGCGCACGTGGCCCAGTATTCCGGGGACCGTGTGGCCCTCCTAGCCTACGGACGCCGCGTGCAGCAGCAGTTGCCGCCGGGGCGAGGCAGCCGCCACACCCGCGCCATGGTGGAGCAGCTCAGCCTGGTGCGTTCCGAGGTGGCAGAGGCGGACCACGCCCGCGCCGCCCGCGTGCTGCTGACCATGCAGAAGCGCCGCAGCCTGGTGGTGTGGATCACCGACTTGGCGGAAACTGCCATGACGCCCGACGTGATCCAGGCGGCGCTGCAGGTTGCCCGGCGGCATCTGCTCCTGTTCATCACCTTCTCCGAGCCGCAGATAATGGAACTACTGGTGCGAACGCCGGAGAATCCGCTCAACATGTACCGCGTGATGGCGGCGCAGGAGATGGCGCAGCGCCGGGAGCTCCTCTTGCGGCGGCTGCGCGAGCAGGGAGCCTTCGCCCTGGAAATGCCGCCCGACCAGGTTTCCACCTCGGTCGTGAACCACTACCTGGAAATTAAGGATCAGGGTTTGCTTTAGTTCGAACCTTTGATCCTTTCGTGCCCACTCTCAGGCGACATGCTGAAGGCCTTCAGGTCTGAAGCATCTGGCGTGGAGCGCCGTGATTTTCTGCACTGCCCGCGAGATCCTTCGGCGCTAAAGCGGCTCTGGATAACGCCTTCCACTGGAGGGCGTCGCGGGCGAGGGCGCCCGCGCCACAGAATGAGTCACCGGTGACTGCCGGCGCTCGCGGAAGTGACCCGTTCATCTTCCATACTGGGATTCTCATCTGCCGTCGAAAACAGATACATCACGAGCGCCGTGCCTACCGCCGCGCCCAGGGCGAATTTCAGCGGCACCGGAAAACTAGAGGGCGAAAGATAACCCTCGATGAAGCCGGCGATCACCAGCATGGGAATCACGCCCAGCACCAGGCGCACGGCACGGCCGCCGGCCTCAATCAGCGAGTCCCGCCGGGGCAAGGTCCCGGGGAACAGCAGCCCGCGAGCCAGCAGCAACCCGGCGCCGCCAGCGATGAAGATGGCAGGCAACTCCAGCACCCCGTGCGGGGCCACAAAACTCCACAACTGGCTGCTCATGCCCGCCTGCCAGCAGGCGGTACCGATTACCCCGATCAGCAGGCCGTTAAAGAACAGCATATAGATGGTGCCCAGGCCGGCCGCGATCCCGCTGGCGAACGTGGCCAGCGCCACCGTGATGTTGTTGGTCAGGATGAAGCTGGAGGCCAGCGGCTTGATGGACACCACGGATTGCGTCCACATGTGGTGCTGCTCGATGGTGTCCATCATTCTCCCGCCCAGGAAATAGCGTTCAAAGCCGGGGTCGGAAAAGCACAGGGCCATGCCGGCAATGGCCGCTCCCAGAAATATGAGGAACGCGGTAAGGGGATAAACCAGGTTCTGGCGAAATAAGCGGGGGTAAGTGAAGCGGAAGAATTGTACAATGCCCGCGGCATTGGTCTTGCGCCCCATGTAGATGAGGTTGTGGGCGCGGCCCAGCAACTGGTTCAGGTACGCGGAAATTTGCCCGCTGGCGGGGTCTTCGCGCACCGTGGAGAGGTCGGAAGCAATCTGGCGGTAGAGCAGGCTGAGTTCCTGCAGTTCAGCACGGCTGAGCCGCCGAACGCCGCGCCGTCCCGATTGCTCCACCAGGGCTTCCAGCCGGCGCCAGTAGGGCTGTCGTTTTTCCAGCCAATGCGTGGAGATCACGGGTGTACTCGCCGGACAAGCTTACCATCGAAACTCCCGAACAGATCCCGCTGGAATTTCCTCTGGCCGGGATTGGCAGCCGCTTTCTGGCCATCGCCCTAGATACGCTCATCCAGGTGCTGGGTTTCCTGATGATCGTATTCGTGGCGGAAATACTCCTGCCCACTGCCGCGCGCTTTACGCCCCGCGCCTTGACGTGGGCAGCCGCCATCTTCTTTCTTTGTGTTTTTATTCTCTATTCCGGCTATTACGCGCTGTTCGAGGTTTTCTGGAACGGACAGACCCCGGGGAAGAGACTGGTACGGTTGCGGGTGATCAGCGATTCTGGCCGGCCGATCACGGTTTATGAAGCCGTGGTGCGCAACCTGCTGCGCATCATAGACCAGCTTCCTGGGCTGTACGTGGTGGGCATTATTTCCGTTTTCCTGACGGCGCGGAACAAGCGCCTGGGCGACATTGTGGCCGGAACCGTAGTGGTGCACGAAAAAGCTATGCAGGACAGCCAGCCGGATTTTTTTGCCGCCGCGGCTTCCACTGCACTTTCTTCGGGTCTGCAGATTACCGCCGAGGAACTTGAATTGATTGAGCGCTTTCTGCAGCGGCGCTACGACTTAAGCCCGGAGGTGAGGCGCCAGAGCGCCGAACAAATTGCCGGTCGCCTCCGTGCCCGCCTGGGGGCGGCGCAGGATGGGGCAGCCAGCCCGGAGGATTACCTGGAATCCCTGGCCCGCCAGAAACGCGACAGCGCCGGCCT
>DATJFA010000564.1:0-10607 GCA_035496015.1 Terriglobales bacterium
CCGTGACCAGGTGGCCGCGCTCAGCCAGGCGGTTGGCGAGTTGCTCGGCCAGCGTTTCAAACCCGCCATAGCGGGCAGGGATGCCGCGCGTTCCCAGAATGGCAATTCTCATAAAGTGGCCGGTGTACCCGCTCGCCTGCGCTAATAGAAAACAACGAATGTAGCAGCTATTGTAACAGCGGCGCTGCAACCGAGAAGGCGCTCCGCGAGGCTTGCGGCTGGATTCATTGCGAGTGGAAAAGCCGGAAATAAGTACTGAGCAGGCTGGAGCGCGCGTCCGCAGACCGGCTGGCTTGCCACTGAAATATCTGTTGCTCAGAGGCGCGCAGCAGAGCCAGAAATTGAGATGAACTGATGCGGCGGGAGCGCATGATTCGGCGGCGCTTGCCCAGCATTCTGGGAAGACGCCACAGGGCTCCTCCCAGTCCGCGCAGATAAGATAAAAAGCGGTGACGGCGCACGACCAGCGCCAGCCAGAGTAACTGAAAGAGCGCAATGTGGCCCAGCAGACGGCAGAACACGGCAAGGGGATAATCCTTGAGCAGCAGGAGAAGCTGGTTTCGGGTCAGCAACGCGGCGATGCGTGGGTGGAACACGTCGCCCAGGGTAGCGCTGCCTAAATGAGAAGCCACGGCCTGCGGGGCGTAGATGCCGGTGTAGCCTGCCAGGTGCGCGCGCAAGCCCAAGTCAACGTCATCGAGGTAGGCAAAGAAATCTTCGTCCAGTGCCTGGATCTCCTCCAGCACTGAGCGGCGATAGAGTGTGGCGGCGCCGCAACCTGCAATCACGGCTGTAGCCTGCTCGAACTGACCGCGGTCCTCATCATCGTGGCCAAGACGATAGGCTCCTCCCCCTCTCAACACGGCGTCACCGGCGCCGTCCAGAATATTCCGCCGGCGGGCGTTCCGCAGTTTGCCGGTGGCAAACCCACACCGGGGATCGCTCCGCAAAACCGAAACCAGGATTTCAAGAAAAGGCGGATCAAGTTCGATGTCGTTGTTGAGCAGCAGCACATACTCCGATGAGCTTTGCTGCAACGCGCGATTGACGGAGCCGGTGGTACCCAGATTCTCCGACAGTGCGATACAGCGAACATTGTCCGGCAGCGCCGCGGGGCGCGCGTCCTCGGGTCGAGCTTCGTTCTCCACGATTACTACGTGGAAGTGCTGCTGCGGGAGGGTTTGCTGTGCCAGGCATGCCAGGCATCGCTGGACGAGGTCAGGGCGGTGTAGCGAGGGAATTACAACCGAAACCAGGGTTCTGTCTGTGGGAGAGCTCCCCCCAGGCGAGCGGAGTGTGGTTTGAGTTGCGTCGTCCGGCATAGGCTTTAACTGGCTTGACTGTGGATGGGGGAATCGAGCTGGACAGGCGAGGCGCTCTTGTTTTCCAGTAGCTGTTGCAGTTGATCAAGATAGCCGTCAGCCACATTCTGCCAGGAAGCCTCTCGGGCGAACTGCCGCGCGCGCTCGCTTAGCTGATGGGCAAGCGCCTGGTCAGTGAGGACCGTACGCAGGGCTTGGGCGAGAAGTTCCGGGTCATTGTGCGGAATCTGATAGGTGGCTTCACGAACATCTTCGAAAATCCTCTCCTCGGTGGTGACGACCGGCCGGCCGGCGGCGATGGCGAAGCGCACAGCGGCGCTGCTGGATTCCGCGGTCTTGCCATAAGGAAGCGCGAGCACGTCCGCCATTTGCAAAAATAGAACAGCTTCCTCCGCGGAGAGAAATTCGGTGGAGAGCAGCACGGCAGAGCCGAGCCCGAGATCCTCAATTGTCTTTCTGACCGTCTGTTCAAACTGGCGGGAAATCGGATGGTGGTGAAGTGCGCATTGCGCCACAAGGCCAATGTTGGGGAATTCCCGGCGGAGAATATGCACAGCGTGCAACAATTCCAGGATTCCTTTGTGGGGCAGCAGGAAGCCAAAGGTGCCGATTGCCGGGTTAAATGAGACCTCCAAGTCCCGCCGAATGCGGGCATCCTCCAGCGGAAACAGAACATTGCCGTGATGAATGACCTGGACATTGTTGGTCACGCCAAATTCGGCCAAGCGTTGCTGGTCAGCATGACTGTGGACAAGGAGCAAGTCGAGCAGCTGCAGGGCTGGTGAGATTGAGCGCAGCGACACCGGCCTTCCATGGATGACGGTATCGTCGGTGGCGTGAAAAGTGGCCAGCACAATTTTTCCTGATCGTTTTAACTCGCGGATCATTTGGCCAAAACGTTCCAGATCAAAAAAGCCGAAATTAAACTGAAAGTGGACAGCATCGAAGCGCCCCCGGTCGAGTTCGTAGCGCAATTTATCCAGGCTGTCGTCTGCCCCGGTCCAGCATGCTTTGGCGGGAACCGTGGAGGTTTGCCATAGCCCCTCGGCAGGGGAAGAGAGAACCTCGACCTGCATTCTGGGCTGCTGTTTAACGCAGGCGTTCAAGAGGTAACGCGTGTATTCAGCGATACCGCAACGAGAGTTCCAGCTGGTAACCATCGCTAAGCGAGGAATGCGCGAAAAACCGCCTGCTTCAGACCACAATCCGGCGAGCCGGGCGGCAGCAGTTGACCAGCGAAAGTCCCGGCGGATAGTTTCAAAGGCCGCCTCGACCCGGTCGGCGACGGCGGAGGAGTTGCGGTTTTCAAACACAAACCTCATATAGGAGCGTAATTGCTGCAGGTTGGGTTCGGCCCATTGTGCCCCTCCCACCTGCAGATGGCTGGCCGAGGGAGCCAGGCGGAAATCAAGCAGAAATGAGTTCCCGGCGTTGCAGAAGTCCATTTGTCCGCCATACGAGGTGGTTATCACCGGAATGTGGCGCGCCATGGCTTCAGCTATGGGCAGGCCGAAGCCTTCCGCCCGGGAGGGATAAACGGCGCAGCTGGCATCCTCATACAATTTTGCCAAGGATTGAGGATCAAGGTCGCGATCGATATGAACACACTCTGGGCCGTCAGGCTTTTGCGCGCGCCAGCGGGTCAACTGTTCCGCGACGGTATTGTGAATATTAGGAAAAGTCTTCAGCACCAGGGCAACGTCGTCAGCCCGACTGAACTCGGTAAAGAACGCCTCCAGTAAGACGTCAATCCCCTTACGCGGAAATCCCGAGCTGATGTGGAGGAACACAAATCGTTTGTCGGTGGGGCGCTGTGCGCTGCCGCGAGCAGGAAGAAAATTGTCCTCCTCGATCCCGGGGTGGAGTAACAGCAATGGGATGGTGACGCCAGATTGGCGCAACACCTGCTCGACGTGCCGGCTGGGCACGAGCACAGCATCCAGATGGGCGTTGAAGGCTTCCGCCCAATCGCGCCGGATGAGGGAATCCTCCCAGAAAAAATAGAGAAGCTTCAGATAGCCCGGCATGTCGTGGACGCGAGGTGGGTAGAGATTACGAATAACGAGGTCAGGAGCTTGCGACAGCATGGCGGCCTTTTGCCAAAGCCAGCGGGCAGGAGGCTTGTCCGCCAATTGCTCTGCACTGGGTATGTAATCACCGGGCCCCTCGGTACAGTGGATGGAGACATCAAACGCGCCTTCTTGATCGAGGCACAGGGCCAAGCCGCGATTAATCACAGCCAGGCTATAAGAGCTCTCGAAGGGGCCCTGGATCTGGAGAATGGGTTGGCTGGTGCGCAGGCGCCCGAGGGAGAGGCCCTGGATGAGTTCCAAAAGCCGAGAGCCACTGCGCTGAGCCTGAAGTTCAGCCAGCCGCACGCGTTGCCCCTGTAACACGCTCTGACGGAGATCCCGGTTACCACAAAGCTCGGCGATTGTCTCGCACCAGATTTCGGGATCTTTATTGTCAAGTAAGACGCCGGCCGAACCAAGCGTCTCAGGTACGGCCGCGGCGCGAAAAGCCACCACCGGCACATCGAAAGCCATGGCTTCCAAAAGGGGAACGCAAAAACCTTCATGTTCGCTGGCGCAGACCAGAACCGAGCTGCTGCGGTATGCAGCCGCCAAAGCCGCGGGTGTAGTTTTTCCCGGAAACCAGACTGCCTTCTCCAGACCGCAGGTCTTGATTTGGGAACGGAGCTCTTCGGCGTAGCTCTCCGTCCCTTCCCAGGACCCAACCAGCAGGAGGCGAGCATCAGGGTTGTAACGATGATGGTAGATATCAAAGATGCGGAGCAGGTCGTCTTGCTTCTTGTTGGGGCAAATCCGGCCCACGAATAGCAGGTTGCAATGCCGGGAGAGAGCGCGCATTCGCTGGGGGTCAGGCTTCTGCGCCAGCAAGAAGTCGGGACGGAAGAGAATTGGCAAGCTGCACGTGTAACGGTAACCGGCAGAGATGAGCTCCTGCCGGTTGTATTCTGAGTCCCCAATCGCCAGTTCTATATGCGGGACGTATTGCGCCAGCTGGCGCCGTCCCAAGTCGGCGTAGCGCTTCAAGTGAGCACTAGGCAGATAATGAGCAGGAGTAATGTTGTGATAGCGGAGGAGTTTTCTGCCGGGAAGGCGGAGGACGTCATCAAAGCCGTCAAAGCCCATCGAATGGTGCACCAGGAGCAGGGAAGAAGCTCCGGCGGGATATTGGGAGAGCGGGCGAACGAACTTCTCCAGCCCGGAGGCCACATGCTGGGTGAATATTTCGGAAGAGAAGCCGGCATGGCGTAATACATTTTGTATCTCCAGCATGTCGCCGGTGATGGCATCGCCGATTGCGGTGCTGGGATGGAACTGGTGGACCTCAGTCAGCACTGCCATGCCCCGAAGGAACTGCCGGCGGACTGGCGTCGGCGGGTTTTCTGCAGATCACCAGGGCGACTGCTCCCGGAAAGAAGGTTGCCGGATCATGTGCTTGCTCCCTGGCATCAGACTCACTGACCGGAAACTCCCAGGTCTTGGGATCCAGCCTCTTGCCAAACTCGAGCTTGTCAATCTGAAAGGCGCGCAGTAGAGAACGCAGGGATTCAGGATCGAAAATGCGGTGCTGGGGAGTAACGGCAGAGCGTCCGAAGGGCGCTGTTAGAAGTAGCGGGGCGCCCGGCTTCAGCAGGCGGAAAATCTCCTGCATAGCCAGGTCGGCGGCCTGGTCGTCGCGCGAGTCGCCATAAAAGCCCAATCCAAGATGTTCGATAGTAGAAAGCGCAATTGCGGCATCGAAGGAAGAAGTAGCGAGCCTGGTGTGGCAAATATCGGCTCTGAGAAACTGCAGGTTAGGATGGTGCAAAGGGTAGTCGCGTACATCTACGCCCACGACTTTGAAGCCAGCGCTGGCGAGTTCCAGGGAGACCAGACTTTCGCTGGTCCCGACATCCAATATACGGACGCCAGGAGGCAAAGCGGCGATCTGGCGGAAGAGCCAGGACCGCTCCACAATTCGTTCGCTGGTCGCGGCCCAATAGGCCCGCCCCTGGCCATCGTAGTCCACCATGACCGGTTCATTGAAGTAGAGTCCTGACTTTGCTTTGGCTCCCGAGCCCGTATCTACCGACCGCAGAAGGTTGTGCTCGGCGTACTCGATCTCACTGCGCAGACTAGAAACGTCTGCGCGCAGGTGCTCCAAGGCTCGTGTTGTTTCGTTGAGCGTGCGCGTAACCGCGCCATGGAATTCATGCAGTGGGCGGGTATACCAGGTCAGGCTGCGGCGCATGACTTTCTTGACCAATTGAAGGGCCTGGTTGTGCAAACCCGGGGAGCGGGGATTCAAAGTTCCTACGGCAGCGTGGAGGGCGTTACAGGCAGTGAGATTGGCGTGCAATTCCTGTAGGTCATAAGCCGAAGTTGCAGGAGTGAAATTGGCTGCCGCGGGTCGCGGGGTGGAGGGTTCCAGTTCCGCGGCATGGCGGGCGCGCACGCGCTCGCGGATGGCGGCGATAACTTCGTTTGGGTTGGGGGCGCCGTTATTCGCCATAGTTTCCTAGTTCTCGTAAATGCCAGATTTCAGCTGGCGGCATGCGCCGACCTTGTGGCCAGCGCTGTTTTCCAATGGGTGTAGACGTCCTGCAAAGTCCGGGCTAGAGAGTACTCCGGTTTCCAGCCGGTGTCGCGGCGCAATTTGCGATTGCTGCCGTACAGGCGCGAAGCTTCCCCCGAACGGAGTCGTTTTTGCTGCACTTCGACGCGAAAAGGCCGGCGGGAAAATTTTCGCAAGTGGCGCAAAATTTGTGCGATGGAAACGCTGTGTCCGGAGCATATGTTGTAAGCTGCTCCGGGCTCGCCGTGCTCCAGAATTAACTCGTAGGCCCGCACTACGTCACGAACATCGGAAAAATCGCGCTGCGCCCTGGTATTGCCCACCTGCAGCAGCGGAGGACGCAAAGCAGCATCTATCTCTGCCACCTGACGGGCCAGGTCCGAGCATACAAATTGTGGCGGTTGACCCGGGCCGGTATGGTTAAAAGGACGGGCGCGAATTACATGCAGGTTCCAACTTCGAAAATACTGGAAGCCCATCAGGTCGGCGGCGGCTTTGCTTGCGGCGTAAGGACTGTCTGGAGACAGAGGCTCGTCCTCGCTCACGGGAAGGTGCCGGGAGGGCACCTTCCCATAGCATTGCCCCGATCCCACCAGCAAAACGCGAGCTTTGGGGACCACGTCGCGCACCGCGTCGAGAAGGTTCATTGCTCCCCACAGGTTCGTGCTCCAGACGTGGCGTGCTTCCGCAAAGGATTTCGTGACCGAAGAAAGTCCGGCCAGGTGGTAAACGTGCTGCGGCTGCGAATGGCGCAAAACCTCCATCACCTGGTTGCGCTCCCGCATGTCGCAGGCCAGCAATTCCACCTGGGCCGGCAACTCCCCACCGGGAGCGACGAGGTAGGTGGCGAAAATCGTCTGTCCGCGCCCTGCCAGCAGGCGTAGAAGGTGTTGGCCTACGAAGCCGGTTCCTCCTGTAACCAAGACCCGCATCAGTCGTGGGCCGCTACTGCCGCATAAGCCGATAGGCCGTTTTTCAGCCGGTAAACGTCATGGTCCACCATCATCTCCACCAGTTCTTCGAAAGAGACGTTTGGCTTCCAACCAAGCGCGCGCCTGGCTTTGCCGGGGTCCGCCTTCAGGTGATCCACTTCGGCGGGCCGGAGAAAGGCGGGGTCCACTTTTACGAATTCCTGATAATCGAGGCCGACAGACTTGAAGGCGACATCCACGAAGTCGGCGACAGAGTGGGCCACACCCGTGCCAACCACATAATCGTCAGGCTTATCCTGTTGCAGCATGAGCCACATGGCGTGCACATAATCGCCCGCAAATCCCCAGTCGCGTTCCGCCTTCAGATTGCCCAGGCGAAGCTCACGGGCCCGCTGTAACTTGATTTGCGCCACCGCCTGGCTGATCTTGCGGGTCACAAACTCCACGCCCCGGCGCGGTGATTCATGGTTGAACAGAATTCCCGAGCAGGCGAACAGATTGTAGCTTTCGCGATAATTCACGGTGATGTGGTGTCCATAAACCTTGGCCACGCCATAGGGACTGCGGGGATGAAAAGGAGTGTTCTCCCGCTGCGGACTTTCAATGGGCTTGCCAAACATCTCGCTGCTGGAGGCCTGGTAGAAGCGTATGCCAGGGTCTACGGCGCGTACGGCCTCAAGCACTTGCGTAACTCCCAGGGCGGTGAACTGGCCGGTGAGCACGGGCTGGTCCCAGGAGGTGGGCACAAAGGACTGGGCGGCGAGATTGTAGACTTCTTGCGGGCGAGCGGTCTTCAGCGCTGCAATGAGCGAGCTCTGGTCCAGCAGATCGGCCTGGAGAAAACGGATCTGCTCCACGAGGTGGGAGATGCGATCACAGTTGTCTATACTGCTGCGGCGCACAATGCCAAACACTTCATAGCCTTGAGTAAGGAGAAATTCCGCCAGGTAGGAACCGTCCTGGCCTGTGATGCCGGTAATGACCGCGCGCTTGCTCATACGGATGGTTTTTCGGCCCCCGCCGATTGTGCCTGGAAGAATGGATAGATTCTATCGAGAGCGGCCCGCGAAGAAAACCGGTTTTGCACCTTTTTTTGGCCATTACGGCCTAGAAATTCGCAAAGCTGCTGATTTTGCAGCAAACGTTGGATGGCGCCGGCCAGAGCCTCTGAATCACCAAAGGGCACGAGCAGCCCATCGTTTTCGCCCGCGACCACTTCGCGGCTTACCGGGGTGTTAGCAGCAATCACTGGTTTGGCATTGGCCCATGCCTCCAGGTACACCAGGCCGAGCGACTCCACGCGTGAGGGGTGGACCAGGATGGTAGTGGCCGCCAGCAAATCGCGCTTTTCCTCGTCGGAAACAAAGCTCAGGTTCAGCAGCTTTCCGGACCTGACCTGCTGGCCGCGCAAGAACTGATCGAACTCGCTCAGGCTGGATCCGGCCATAACGAGCCATGCCTGGCTCCCGGACGCCCATAGCTGTTGCATGGCCTCAAGCACGGTGATACTGCCTTTGTCCCGAGCCTTAGTACCAAGATGCAGCACGACCGCGCCTGTAATTCCATACTTGTCACGGAACCGGGAGGCATTGCCGCCAGTGACCTCGGCCGGGTCTATGCCGGCGCCAGTGGCTGTAATTTTCTGCTTCGCTACTCCGGCCTGAACCAGGCGGTCGCGCTCCATGCTGGTCAAGGCCAGCACCGCATCACACTGATTCAGCAGTTGAACCTGGAATGGCTGGGTGTAATGTTGCGCCACTTGGCTATTGTCCTCTTCACCAAAATGAGTGCAGGGGGTTGCGATCACGCGGCAGCGCCGGCGGCGCGCCTCCTGGATTCCCTGGTATAGCAGGCGGTTATACGGCAGGGGGCCGACATGGATCACATCTATGCCCTTCAGCGAGCGCAGGTACGCGCTTAGGCCCGGAACGTGGAAGCTGGGGCGGGCAAACTGCGCTTGCCAGCGCCAATAAGGAACGAATCCGAGCAGGCGCCCGGCGCGCCGGGACCAGCGGGCGTAAGAGATCGGCAGGCGGACAATGTTGATGCCGGCCAGGTCCTCGGAACCGGGAGGCAGGGTGCGGAAACCCGGCAGCCAGAAGGATTCCAGATCATAAGCGGTAGTGGTCAGAACGGTAACTGAATGGCCGTCTTCCCGCAGGCGCCGCGCCAGCCAAAGAACGAGGTTTTCATATCCGCCCGGATAGGGATGAAAGCGCGGGAGGACGAACACAACGTGCATAGAAGAGGCAATTATGGCACGCGCCAAAGTTGGGTCAGCCCTGCGGGGCCACGGGCACAGATGATGGATGTTCTACCAGGTCCTTGTAGCGCGCGATGACGTACTCCGGCCGCCCGTCTTCCAGCAGTTCACCCTTATTGATCAGCAGCACGCGATCGCAAAGTTTGCCGACCATCTCCATGTCGTGGGAAACCATAATCATGGTCTTCCCGCGTTCACGAAAGCTGCGGATGCGCTGGTCGCATTTCTCGCGGAATCCGGCATCGCCCACCGCCAAAATCTCGTCAATCAGCAGGATATCCGGGTCAACCTCGGTGGCCACGGAGAAAGCCAGTCGCATGTACATGCCGGAAGAATACTGTTTGACCGGGGAATCAATGAATTCGCCAATCTCCGCGAAGTCTATGATGCTCTGCTCCCTTTCCAGAATCTCCCGGCGGGTCAGACCCAGCAGCAAGCCGTTAATGAGGATGTTCTCCCGTCCGGTGAGTTCGTGGTGAAATCCGGCGCCCAATTCAATCAGCGGCGCGACGCTGCCACGAACCGTAACCTGTCCCGCAGTGGGGCGATAAACGCCGGCAATAATCTTGAGGATTGTGCTCTTTCCGGACCCGTTCCTGCCGATCAGGCCCAGCGTGCTGCCGTGTTCTACGTCAAAGGTGACGTGCTTAACGGCATCGAAATCGTGGTAACTGATGCGGCGGCGGTGGAAGCGCGCGAAAGCCTCCCGCAACGTGTCTGGGCGTTCCTGGATGACGCGGAATCGCTGCACCACGTCCACGAAGCTGATCACGCTGGAAGAAGCTGCCGCGGGCTGCCTAGACATAAAACACGAAGGATTCCTGATAACGGCGAAACACGCCGTAGCCGATCAGCACTGCCGCTACTCCGCACGCCAGGGACATGGCCACGGATGTAAGCTGTGGGAGCAAGCCATAATAGATGCTCAGGCGAAAGCCATTTAGAACGTAGAGCATTGGGTTCAGCTTGAACAGCCAGCGATGCTTAGCCGGAATGAAATCCAGGGAATAAATTATGGGCGAAAAATAGAACCAGGCGGAAAGAAGGATCTGGATAATATGGCTGATATCGCGAAAGAAAACGTTAATAGCCGCTAAGAACAGGGAAGTGCCCAAGGTGAACAGAAACAAGCCCAGCATGGGAACCGGCAAATAGATCCAGGTCCAATGCAGAGGAAAGCGCAACACCAGGACCAGCAGGGCCAGGGGAATAAGTGAGAGCAGAAAATTTACGATGTTGGAAACCACCGCCGCTACCGGGAACACCACCTTGGCTATGTGTACTTTTTTGAGAAGGTCGGCATTTCCTACTACTGATTCCACGGAGTAAGTAAGCGCCTGGGTAAAAAAAGTCCAGGGCAGCAGCATGCTCAGCAGAAAGATGGCATAGTGGTCAATCGAGAAGCGCATGATGGTGCCGAACACCAGGGTCAGCACAATCATCATGAGCAAGGGGTTGAGCAGAGCCCATACGAAGCCCAAAACCGAGCGCTTATATCGAACGCGC
>DATJFA010000565.1:0-5437 GCA_035496015.1 Terriglobales bacterium
CCCCGATACCGCTAAGGACAAGCCCCAGGAGGGCGAAATCATTTCCGTCGGCAAAGGCAAGAGCAACGAGAAAGGCGAAGTATTTCCGCTGGCAGTGAAGGCTGGCGACCGCGTCCTGTTCGGCCGCTACGCCGGCACGGAAGTGAAAATTGACGGCGAAGACTACCTCATCATGAAGGAAGAGGAAGTCTTGGGCATCCTGGAAGGCGCCGGCCGCAAGGCGGAGAAAGAGCACGCCAGCGCGGCAAGGCGGTAGCTGGTAGCTAGTAGCTGGGTTTGCCGGTTAGCTAGTCAGCCAGTTAGTTAGCTTCAAGTTATTCATCCGGCAACAATGCCGGCAAGAAACGAAATCATAGGAGACGACAAGTATGGCAAAGCAGATTGTTCACGGAGAAGAATCCCGGCAGTCGATTCTTCGCGGCGTCAACCTCCTGGCCGATGCGGTCAAGGTGACGCTCGGCCCGAAGGGTCGCAATGTGGTAATCGAGAAGAAGTTCGGTTCGCCCACCATCACCAAGGATGGCGTGACCGTAGCCAAGGAAATTGAACTGAAAGAGCCCCTGGAAAACATGGGCGCGCAAATGGTGCGCGAAGTCGCCAGCAAGACCAGCGACGTGGCCGGCGACGGCACCACCACCGCCACCGTTCTCGCCCAGGCCATCTTCCGCGAAGGCGTGAAGACGGTGGCTGCCGGCGCCAATCCCATGGCGATGAAGCGCGGCATTGACAAGGCCATCAGCACTATTTGCGGCGTGGTTGATAAGGAAGGCAACCGCGGCAAGGGCAAGCTGGATGAATTTTCCAAGCCGGTCACCGGCGAGATGATCGCCCAGGTAGGCACCATCTCCGCCAACAACGACGAGACCATCGGCCGCATCATCGCCGAGGCCATGAAGAAGGTGGGCAAGGACGGCGTCATCACCGTGGAAGAGTCCAAGACCATGGAGACGCAGCTGGACGTGGTCGAAGGCATGCAGTTCGACCGCGGCTATCTCTCCCCCTACTTCGTCACCGACCCCGAGCGCATGGAAGCGGTGCTCGAGGATCCCTACATCCTGATCCACGAAAAGAAAATCAGCTCCATGAAGGACCTGCTGCCCCTGCTGGAGCAGATCGCCAAGAGCGGCAAGCCGCTGCTCATCATCGCTGAGGACGTGGAAGGCGAAGCCCTGGCTACCCTGGTGGTCAACAAGCTGCGCGGCACGCTGCAGGCCATCGCCGTCAAGGCGCCGGGCTTTGGCGACCGCCGCAAGGCCATGCTGGGCGACATCGCCATCCTCACCGGCGGCAAGGCCATCACCGAAGACCTGGGCATCAAGCTGGAGAACGTGCAGATGGCCGACCTGGGCCGGGCCAAGAAAGTCACGGTGGACAAGGACAACACCACCATCGTGGAAGGCCGCGGCAAGCACACCGAGATCGAAGGCCGGGTGAAGGAGATCCGCACCCAGGTTGACAAAACCACCAGCGACTACGACCGCGAGAAGCTGCAGGAGCGGCTGGCCAAGCTGGTGGGCGGCGTGGCCGTGATTAAAGTGGGGGCTGCGACCGAAACCGAAATGAAGGAGAAGAAGGCCCGCGTCGAGGACGCGATGCATGCCACCCGCGCTGCGGTGGAGGAAGGCATCGTGCCCGGCGGCGGCGTGGCCCTGGCCCGCTGCATCAGCGCTCTCGACAAGCTGAAGAGCGAGGGCGATGAGCAGATCGGCATCAACATCGTGAAGCGCGCCCTGGAAGAGCCGCTGCGCCAGATCGCCGGCAATGCCGGTCAGGAAGGCGCTATCGTGCTGGGCAAAGTGCTGGAGGCGAAGGATGCCAACTTCGGCTACAACGCCCAGAGCGATGAATACGAGGACCTGGTGAAGGCGGGCGTGCTCGACCCCACCAAGGTGGTGCGCACCGCGCTGCAGAACGCCGGCTCCATCGCCGGCCTGATGCTGACCACCGAGGCCCTGGTGGCGGAGATTCCGGAAAAGAAGGAAGCTCCGATGCCGGGCGGCCACGGCCATGGCGGCATGGGCGACATGTACTAATCACCCACGAACCACGTAGGCACAGGCGTCCTCGCCTGTGCAGGGGCTGGCGCAAGCCAGCCCTTTTTTTCTCTAAGCTGTCAGCTACTCGCGCAAGCCCCGCAGCCATGCGGGGCTTTTCCCTTTCCCGCCACAGAGGCACCGAGAAACCGAGGAAAGAAAACTTTCCTTTTTAGCTATTGCTCACACCTGTCATCTTGAGCGAAGCCGGACGTTCCGCTTGCGGATCGTCCGGCGAAGTCGAAAGACCCCTGCGTTGCCGATTCCGTAACCAAGGCCAAGAGGAGTTCCTTCAACCTTTGGGTGGGAGAACTCCTTGCAACAGGTTCTTTGACTGGATCGGCGCAGGGGTGTTTCGACTCGGGCATGCAACATGACAGAAGCAGGACTGGTGCTTTCTAGGCCAAGTACCCGAGGCCGATGAGGACCATCGCTCCGACAGAGGCGATGATGAACAGACCTACGGCCGCTAACCCGACGCCCAGTAAGCGCAGGTTTCCCGACCCGCCAAAATAGCCCAGGTCAAGCTGCTCGAGCCTCCCGCCCTTGTGCCAGCGGTTGCAGAATCGCAGAAAGCGGTCTTGTGCGACGATGGCATGGCTTCCCATCTGCAGGAAAAAGCAGCCGAAGGCAACGGCAAAAAACGCAGTCACGACGGTGGTCACGTTATTCATCGGTGGTCTCCCTATTGCGCGATGGTGCGCACCGCGGCAGGCACGCCCGCCTCTATGCGCGTGGAAGTGGGCACTCGGGCTACATCCGAAGCGAAGTAGCAAACCAGAATCACGCTCGCCCAAAGGAATGCCTTCCTCATAAAACCTCCGGTTGGCGATGCGGCGCAGATGAAATTGAGAGAACTTTAGACCAAGTACACCAAACAGCAACGGCACCGAAGTGGTAGGCCGGAAGGACAAGGTGCGCCGTTGCTACCGGACGATGGCGAGTAAGCGTTTTTCAGCCCAGAGACACAGAGAAATAAGGGCATGGAGGCGACACTTCGGGAATGTCATCCTGAGCGCCTCTTTCGCGAAGGATCTATGCATTTGGCGGTCAGCATCAGCTTTCAGCTCTCAACTCCAGCCCGGCATCAGAGTGCCCACCCTTTGCACAACCCGCAAAGGTTGAGGCTCTCCCTCTCAGCTATCGCGCACCGATCAGCGACTCACCCTGCTGCTTCCGCTGAGCGCTTCTTTGAGACCAGTATTGCCCAGGCGTGTGTATTGCATCTGCCCTCCTTAGCTGGTGTAGAGATTCATAAAATAGCCGGGCGATTCGGGAAAGTGGTGGCCGGCATCACGCCGCGGCGTGCGCCCGGTCACGGCAGTGTCGTTCGTGGGCGGCGAAAATGACCTTATGAGGGCCGCCTCAGCCAAGGAAGAACACGAAGCCGCCGGTCGCCACATGGAAGACGAACTGTTATTTCAGGACCGGCATCCCGAACTTGCCGCTTACCTCTCGGAAATCGAAGGCACCTACGCGCGTTGCCAGGGCCGGCCGGCCCAGGATCTGGAGAGCGCCTGGCAGCATGTATTCCACGAATGCTCCTGGTGCGGCGAGGAATTCGAGCAGCTCAGAAAACTCAAACAGTCGTTTGTTGGCTGAACGCTCTTTCACCACACAGACACAGAGTCACAGAGACTTGAAAACCGAAAATTGAAGAATGGATGATCGAGCACTGAAAAGTTGGCCGAAACCGGCTATCGTCAATCGTAAATCTTGAATCGTCAATTGCTTTTCTCTGTGACTCTGTGTCTCTGTGGTGAACAGGAGGGATTTAACCGGCAACTTGCGTGGTGTCGTGCACCGCTGGTACTCCGAAATTCGCCGGCCGGATGCGCTGCGCAAATAATGCAGCGGAGCGCGGGTATACCTCCTGCCACCAGCGGGAGTCGCCGGCTTTTTCCATCTCGCGCTGCACGTTGCGGCGCAGGTGCTCATGCGCGCGCAGCATGACCTCATGGGTGAGGAGCGCTGCTTCGCGGCCGATGTGCTCGGCAGGCGGGCCGCCCTTGAGTTCCTGGAAGATGCGCTTAAAGATGTCGGCCAGGTCCTCTAGTTTGCCGGCTCCCGCCCGCGGCCGCGGGTCTTCATAAATGTTGCACAGCAGCTTGCCGCTTTCGCCAAAGGCCTTTGCGAAACGTCGCAGACCGGGAAAGGCCTCCTTACCCAGGAAATTGCAGAGGATGGTTTGCCGTCCGCCTCTACCGGCGCAGTGCAGGATGGCCACCCGCACCTCCTGCACGTCGCACTCGAAGCTGCGGCCCAGGTCCTCAATGTATTTGGCCTCGCACGCCGTCCCTATGGGCAACTCGAGGGCAGCCACGTCACGCCAACGCTGGCGGAAATCACGCTCCCACGCCGATCCGGTCACTCCCACCCAACTGAACAGGTAGCTTGCAGGAACAGTGCGCCCAGCCAGCGGCCAGGCGCAATCCACGGCCGTAACCACGTCGGCAGGGAAGCGATCGCGATGAAAATCCCGCCCGGCGGTGGGAATGTGCTGGAAGGATGAAATCAGGCCGTTATTCATGCTGAGCAGACTGGGCTCGCGAAACAGGACGGCACGATCGGAGAGGCAGAAGTCATGGCCGTTCTGTACGTGGATTTCAGGAATGGCGCGCACGGCGGCGGCCCCGCCCAGCCAGCCCAGGGTGATGGATAGGTCGTGCAGCGCCTTATCTTCCAGCGCGCCGCCGAATACCACTTCGCGGTCGGCGCGCAGCGCCTTGCGCAGGGCCCCGCTGCCGGCGCGCCACATCCACAACCTTTCCACGCGCAGCCGCTCCTCTTCAAGGTACTTCGCCACGCCGCGGAACACCGGGCTTTCGGTTTCAATCAGGTCGCAGTAGAAGTTGCATTGCGCAGGGAAGTGGCGAGCTGCTTCCAAATCAGAGAGCGCGGTGAAGATGGGCTTCTCGCCCAGGTAGAGGGTGCGCGGATCGCGGTCGGCGGCAATCTGCACCAGGTGGCCGTTGTGGAAGATGGAGGGAGTGGCGTCGTAAATGACCACCCAACAGCGCGGGTCAGCCATGCGCAGGCCCCAGAGAAAGGGGCGGGCGTGGTGGAATTCGGCGATGGCGTGAGGGCGGCCGCCCAGGAGTGCCGTCATTTCCTGCCATTCCGGGCGGCGACGAGCATCAGGCCGGGCCAGGTCCAGGTCCACCACCAGCAGGCGCTCGGGGTCGAACACCCGAGAGCCGAGCACGCGATTCAGCCGGTGCAGGGTGCGAATGCCGTTCATCCCCATGTAGCCGACGCCGCCCAGCACCACGAACGCGATTTTTGGGTTGCGCTCCGCCATGGGTCTTTACGCATACCCAGCTTAGCCGAGCGCCCGGCGCCTGCCGCTGATTTGGGTCACATGGGCATGTGACGGAGATGCGGTTACCAGATAGTAAGGCTGA
>DATJFA010000566.1:0-4606 GCA_035496015.1 Terriglobales bacterium
CCACCGGTCGGGCGAACTGCCGGGAGCGTAAACCAGGAGCAGGTCGGCGGTGGTGAAGTGTGCCCCGCGCCGGTCTTCGGGATTCGTCAGAGTGCCGGCGGTGAAGGGAACTCCTGCCGGCGCGCCTTGCAGCCATTGCGAACGAGGCGGCCGGATATAGACCACCGCGTGGTGAACGTGCTCGCGAGCGCTGGGGCGAACTTCCGACATTTGTACCCAGCGGTCCTGGGTGAAGCCCGTGGGCACTATCTCATAGGTGTACTCAACCGCGCCGTGCGCGGGGATCGGCACTGGCTCGGGCATGCGCAGCACCAGGTCAGGTTTAGAAATGTTCCACCCCTCCGCCCAGTGCGGCGCAGGGGGAGCGTCGCTCGGTTTGCCAGCCGGCGCGCCAGCTGCAGCCCAAGCTGAAATGGTGGCAGTTTGCTGCGCGCTCAGCGAAGGATCATTGGCAAAGTGTCCACAGCAGGCATCCGCAAACCAGGGCGGCATTTTGCGGCTCGTAACCGCTTGTCGAATCGCCTGCGCGAAAGGACGCGTCTGCTCATAGCTGACAAACGGCATAGGCGCGATTTCCCCCGCCCGGTGGCAACTTTGGCAATGCTGCTGCAGGATGGGCAGAACATCCCGATAAAAAGTTGGGGTGGTTGATTGCGGGCGTTTTGCCGCCAACAGAAGTGTTGCCGCAAAGCTACACAGGGCCAAAGCTGCCAGTCGAAGCATTACTCACTATTGTGCCATCGAGGTTATGTAGAGACGTAAGTTGTTACGTCTCCCTCTCTCAGTCTCCTCATTTTCCATCCAGAGACTCTGGCTGCCAGCGCCAGAGACAACATTCCCCCCGCCAGAATGGATCACACCTTATGCGCGCCTCCTCCGTCCCTGGGGCGTCCCCGGAGTTGAATGAGAATCGGGTTGATCGCTCCACCCTTCATCAGTGTTCCTCCCAAGGACTACGGCGGCACGGAGTTGTTTATCGCCCAGCTGGCCGAGGGCCTGAAGAAACGCGGCCTCGAGGTGGTGGTCTACACTAACGGCGAGTCCACCGTAGATGTGGAGAAGCGCTGCATCTACCCCACCGCCCAATGGCCCATCAAAATTGATGGTCACGCTTTTTTAAAAGATGCGGAGCACACCGCCTGGGCCATGCAGGACGCCGCTTCCTACTGCGACCTGCTGCATGTGCACGCCGCCCCTGCCTTAACTTACACCCGGTTTGTGGACAGTCCCATTGTCTGTACGCTACACGGCCCGTACGACCACCAGCTTTCGGAGATCTACGGCCACTATACCCGCGTGCATTATGTTTGCATCAGCGACTCCCAATGCCGGCAGGAATCTATGCCGCGCATGCGCACCATTCATCACGGCATTGACCTGAACGCTTATGAACTGCGCACCCAAAAGCAGCACTACCTCAGCTTCATTGGGCGCATTGCGCCGATTAAGGGCGTTCACTTGGCCATTGATGTGGCCAAACGTGCCGGCATCCCCCTGAAGATCGCCGGCGACGTGCAGCCTGCCTACCGCGACTACTTCGAGGCCAAGGTGAAGCCGCAAATTGACGGCCAGTTCATCGAGTACATCGGCCTGGCTGACCTGCGCGCCAAAAACGAGCTGCTGGGCAACTCCCTGGCCATGTTGTTTCCCATCCAGTGGAACGAACCATTCGGGCTGGTGATGGTGGAAGCCATGGCTTGCGGCACGCCAGTGCTGGCATTGCCCGGCGGCTCGGTGACCGAGGTGGTGCAGGACGGAGTCTCCGGCTATGTGTGCCGCTCCGTGCGCGAGCTGGCCAAGCGTGTGACCCAGCTCAATTTTGATCCAGCGGCCTTGCGCCACTACGTGGAAGAGAATTTCTCCCTGGACCTGATGGTTGGGAAGTACGCCGAGCTCTACTCCCAGGCCGTCGCCGAAGCCGCTGAGCATCGTGGTGCCGCTTAACCGCCTCGATGGTGTGTTGGGACGTCATCGTCCAAAAACTCCATAGCCGGAAGGGCACCCTTGTCCCACCCGTTTGTGGAATCAGCATCTAATCCGCTTGAGCGTTTTTCATGGCCACTCGTCACCTCCAGATCGACGACTTTCCTACCACCCACAAATCCGGCAGGAAGAAATGGTACTTAATCCCCTTCATCGTGCTGGCCGCAATACTGGTGGCCGCCGCGGTGCTGCTTGCGGCGAAGTGGCCCTTCACCCAGGCACGCGTCATCCAGCGCCTGCAGCAGGCAACCGCCACCACAGTCCAGATTGGCAGCTTTCATGAGGAATATTTCCCTCACCCCGGCTGTGTCGCCAGGGAGGTTACCTTTCAGCATGGGACCCAGCCGCTGATGACCATTCGCACTCTGACTATCCGTGGCAGCTTTTTCGGGCTGTTCACAAAGCACGTGGCTCTGGTTCGCGCCGATGGAGGCCACATCGCGCTGCCGGCTTTGGGCGGCGGCTTGTCTCTGGGAGGCCACAACCAGAGTGGGACGATTATTGACCAACTGGTGGCGGACGGAACGGTACTGGACATTCAGCCGAAGAATGCGAGGGAAAAGCCTACCCGTTTTCTGTTGCGCCAGTTTCGTCTGCGCGGACTGGGCGGCGAGCGCGCCCTCAACTTCCAGACAATTCTCGATAATCCCAAACCCCCAGGCGTGGTAAGCGCCGAGGGGACCTTCGGGCCTTGGAAAACCGGAAGCGCGGCTTCAACTGCGGTGGCTGGCCGCTACGCCCTTCGCCATGCTGACCTGAGCGTGTTTCGAGGCATAGCGGGCATGCTCTCGTCCAGTGGAACTTTTCGTGGCACTTTTCAGCAGCTCCGAGTGCAGGGAACAACCGACACTCCCGACTTCGAGGCTGCCAGGAGCGGCCACAAATTTCACCTGAGCGGCCAGTTCCAGGCCTTGGTGAACGCCACCAATGGCGACGTCAGCCTCGAGGATGCGGCGGCGCTTCTCGGCCGGACTACCGTTGCTGCTCAAGGGCGGATCGCGCCGGCGCGACCGAAGGAGGGTAAAACCGCCTCGCTGGATATCCTGGTTCGGGATGGCCGGATCGAAGATGTGCTGCTGCTGTTCGTCAAAGCACCGCGCTCTCCATTGATGGGACTGACCAGCTTTCGCGCTCACGTCACCATTCCTCCGGACCAGGGGAACTTTGTTCGCAAGGTGAAACTCGAAGGCGAGTTCGGCATTGGTGGCGCGCGTTTCACCAGCCCCCGCACCGAGAACTCATTGGCTGACCTCAGCCGGCGCGCCCGCGGTGAGAAGGAAAAAGTTACGGAAGACCCGGAGCGCGTGCTCTCCGACCTGCGTGGCCAGGTAGCGCTGAGCGGCGGAGTTGCCGCCTTTAGCCACCTGAGCTTCACCGTGCCCGGAGCACGAGCGCAAATGCAGGGCACCTACAATCTGCTCAATCAACGAATCAACCTGCACGGCCTGCTGCAGATGGACAATAGCCTGGCCAATGCCACTTCGGGCATCAAGTCGTTTCTGCTGAAGGCCCTGGGACCTTTTCTCAAGAGCAATCATCGCGGCGAGGTGCTGCCGGTAAGCATCACTGGCACCTACGACCACCCCTCCTACCATGTTTCGCCGCAATCGAAGAAGTAAATCGCGCCGCCACGGGAAAAACTTGGCACGGCTCCCAAATCTGCTAATCTCCCCGCATGCAGACTCCAGGACAAAGCGCTGCCGCGCCCTCCGCACTGCCGCCAGGCCGGGGACACCTTAACGCCGCGCTGATTAAGGGCACCATTGTGGGCGCCCTCGGTGGCCTGCTTTTTGGCTTCGACACTGCCGTCATCTCCGGCACCACGTCTGCGCTTACCCATTTCTATCAGCTCAGTCCCAAGCTGTTGGGCGTTACCGTGTTCAGCGCCCTGGTGGGCACAATTTTTGGCGCCATGCTTGCCGGCTTCCCCGGCGAGCGCTATGGCCGCCGCGACAGCCTGCGCATCCTGGGCGTGCTCTACGTGGTCTCGGCCGTCGGCTGCGCCTTCGCCTGGAACTGGGACGCTCTGGTGGCGTTCCGTTTCATCGGCGGTCTGGGCATTGGCGGCTCCTCTGTGCTCGGCCCCATGTATATTGCGGAAATCGCGCCCGCCCGGCTGCGCGGCCGCCTGGTTGGCCTCTTCCAGTTCTGCGTGGTCTTCGGCATTCTGCTGGCGTATTTTTCTAACTACCTGATCGGCTTGGCGCAGTTCGGAGCGGCCGGCTGGCGCTGGATGTTCGGCGTCGCCGCCATTCCCGCCATCGTTTTCTTCCTCCTGCTGTTTGGCATACCCCGCAGCCCGCGCTGGCTGGTTAAGAAGGGCAGGGTCGAGGAGGCGCGTGCCGTCCTGCGCACCCTGGGCGATGAGCACTACGAGCAGGACCTGCAGGAGATCGTCGAATCCGTTCACCTCGAGCAGCGCCAGACTCAGCAACCGCTGTTCTCGCGCAAATTCAAGTTGCCCATCTTTCTGGCGGTTACCATCGGCATGTTCAATCAGCTTTCCGGCATCAACGCCATCCTTTATTACCTGAACGACATTTTTGCCCACGCCGGCTACAGCCAGGCCTCCGCCAGCCTGCAGGCCGTGGCTGTCGGTTTCACCAACCTGCTCTTCACCGTC
>DATJFA010000567.1:0-2221 GCA_035496015.1 Terriglobales bacterium
AACTGGCTGCTGCCCAGAAGTCGTCGTCAGCCGGGTCATGACACTCCTCGGTCAAGGGGAAGCCAACTCCTGCGGGCAGTCTTCATCTAAACCATTGAAAATAGGTTGATTAGCGGGTGATTGCGAGGATTGTAAAGAAAATTTCGGAATTCCGAACAGAACACGAAACAAAGAACTTAATGGGGGCAGAGCTGATATGCTCCGCCCCGCATTGGATTCTGGCCGGGCGCTGCCGCAGCTGTCGCTCCCACAGGCTTGGGCTGTCTCTGCTCGCGCTGTGGACCGAAGGTAGCGCCCGATATACGTGCGGGACGAGGAAGAATGAGTTCGCCTCGAGTATTAATCGCACGCCCCGACCGATATGGCAACGGCACGTAAGTGCTGCCGGAATTTCCTGACACCAAATTCCCTACGCGCCGTCCACCCAGTCGCACTGACTACGCGGATGTATACATGATTGGATGCGGGTTGCGCAAATACAACCCGCTGCGCGCCTAATTTTCTTTCTCTGAGCGGTTTTTCTCATCTCCCCGCAACCCTGTTCCCGGCGTAGTGTCTAGAACAATCGAGGCAGAGAGCTTTCGATGCGAACGGCGGAATCATACCCGCTCTTCGCGCCGCCAATCTTCACCCCGCAAGGCGCTGCCCAACGAGTAAGCAGGCGTTAGCTTGTAGCCTCTAGCTCCTGGCTTGTAGCTTGCTGCGGCGCTTGCGGGAGCCAGGAGCCAGGAACCTCCAGCATCGCTTCCCTAAAAAGCCGCAAAGCGTTTATGCTGAGGGGATGTGCAGGCGCCAGGCGGCGATCAGGCTAACCAGGCCGAACGCCAGCGGGCACGAGGAAACCGAACGATGAAACGCCACTTCATGCTTTTCCTGATGCTGGTATTGAGCGGCTTGCCCCTGACGGCGCAGGCGGGAGCCCAAAACGCGGCGCCGGTGCCCTATGCCACCGCCAACCAGGTGAATGCGCTCATGTCGCAACTGGAGTCCGCGGCCGTGTCCACCAGCGCCGATCTCAGCCGCCTGCGCATTAATAAATGGAAGGCTCCGTCTGAGGCCAAGCAGCAGGCCGATTCCAACCGGCAATCCATCCTGCGCAATCTGGAAAGCGCGTTGCCTGGCATGGTCACCGCTGTTCGCAACAATCCTGACGATATCTCCTCCAGCTTCACCCTCTACCGCAACCTGGATGCACTTTATGACGTGCTCAGCTCGATGGCTGAGTCGGCCGGCGCCTTCGGGCCGCGCGACGACTACCAGGCGCTGGCCAACGACGTGAACTCGGTGGAACACATCCGCCGCGATCTGGCCGACCGCGTGGCCACTTTGGCCAGCAGCAAGGAATCGGAGCTGGGGCGTTTGCGCAACGAAGTGCGTGCCGCCCAGGCGGCCGCGGCAGCCGCCCCGCCCAAGAAGGTGGTGGTGGACGATAACGAGCCGGCCAAAAAGCCCACGCGCAAGAAGCGGGTGGTTAAGCGTCCTGGCCAGAAGCCGACGAGCGGCGAAGCGGCGCAGAAGAGCGCCACCCCGCAGCAGCAACCCAGCAACCCACAATAACCTGCCTTCAGTCAGCATGGGGTAAATCCGATGGGCATTACCTTGGTGTAAACCCAACCTCTAAATGCAACCGTTTACAGCACCTTTCGTGGGAACCCTGGACCGTCCGCCGGGGTCTATATCTAAGCAGGGCGAGGAGGAAATAGGAGCAGTCTAAGCTCCTAGGAGTTGCGCCCCGGAGATCCTATAATGAGGGTTGTCGCCGGTAAAGCTGGGGCGGGAGCCATAACTTTGGGAGATCTGGCCAGTGCGATTGGGATTCGGGCAGAAGAATCCGCCATTGTGGCGGAACTGAAGGCCGGGTCCGAAGAAGCCTACGCGTGGCTGATTGGGCAATATCATCAGCCCATTTACAGCCTGGTGTACCACATCGTCAATGAGCCAGCGGACGCCGCTGACACCGTGCAGGAAGTGTTCCTCAAGGTGTTTCGCGGTATGAAAAGTTTTAATGGGCAATCCAGCTTAAAGACTTGGATCTATCGCATCGCGGTGCACGAGGCCTCCAACCACCGGCGCTGGTGGTTCCGTCACAAGGCGCGCGAAACCTCGGTGGAGGAACCGGAAAGAAATGACGAGGGGCAGGAACTACGGGCGGAACTGGTGGACCCTCGCGAGTCGCCTTTCGACAATGTGATGCATGAAGAAGTGAGAGCCCGGGTGGAAC
>DATJFA010000568.1:0-3915 GCA_035496015.1 Terriglobales bacterium
ACCGCCGCAAACTTGGCCGAGCGCGGATCAACATCGAGCCGCCCCAGGTCGTGAAGCACATAGATCGCCGTCGAGCCTACTTCGAGGACGTTGGTTTCCGGCAGGTCGCGTGCCCACTGCTCGCGATCCACATTGCCGCGCACGGTGGTGACCGGCGCTATGGCCGCGAGGTTGCTCAGAATCGCCGGGTCGCCGACGTCGCCGGCGTGAATGATGTAGTCGGAGCCTTGCAGCGCGGCGATCGCTTCCGGACGCAGCAAGCCGTGCGTGTCGGAGATGACACCGATCGTCACTAAGGCGGGCTCTAGCTGGGCTTCCTTGCCCTCAGATCGCCGCGACGATGGCATATTTCTCTTCCAAAAAGGCTTGAAGTGTTCGTGGAAGGATTACCGCCAGCTCCTGCCAGGTAAGCACTTTGCAGCGTACGCGCAGCTCAACTGGACGAATAGCCTGCATCACCTGGAACCAGGCCTCCAGCAAGTCGGGGCGGCGCGCATCGGTCAGAACACAGAAGGAGAAGCCCGCAGCGTGCGCCGCCAGCACATTGCGGATCAACTGGTAGCTCAAGTAATGGTTTAACTGCTGCGGCAATTGCCGACGGTAAAACACGTCCACGAAGTCGCGGTAGCAAGCCATGGCGGTTTTAGGCTTGCGCTGGAAATCGCCTTCGGTGAGCTTGGCTTCCACCAGCAGATTGCCCAGGCGCATGTCCACTTCGGTGCGGTCGAATTTACCTTCGAGCAGGGGCACGCGCGGCTTGTAGCCGAATTGCGGCGGACCCTCGGCCTCCGCTCCCAGAAGGTGCAGCACCCGTCGGTCTTCAGCGACGCCGGGATAACAGAAAATGTTCATGAGCAGCGCGTCGGAGCTGTTGCAGGAATCGAGCTCGCACCAGCGTCGATCCGTGCGCGGCAGCGATTTGGATTGCGCATGGGGCTTGGCCAGGCGCCGGCGCCACTCCGGATTGCGCAAGATGGCGCGATAGCTGGCAGGCTGAAAGTTCCCGTGCCGGCCGTCGTCGCAGGACTCAAACACCACGGCCGGTACGCCGCCATAGCTGAGCTGGTGCGGCAATCCGTGGGCCTGGGCGTATTTCTGGCCACACTCGCTGAGCTGGGCGCGAAGCTGGCTGACGCAAGCCAGAGTGCCATTGATGAGGGCGCCGGCCATGCCCACCATCTTGCGGTGGACCCGGCGGCCTTGGCAAGCCGGCTCCCCAGCCAGAGGGTTGGGGTATCATTTCATGATGCCAGCCGCCATCGAGTGCCGGGGTCTGCGCAAGACTTACGACGGCAAAGTGGAAGCGGTGCGCGGACTGGACCTGGAAATCCACACCGGGGAGTGCTTCGGGCTGCTGGGCCCGAACGGCGCCGGCAAGACCACTACCATTGAGATTCTCGAAGGCCTCCTCGCGCCTACCGCCGGTCAGGTCACCATACTGGGGCGCACCTGGCAGCAACACCCGCGGGATCTGCGCGAGCTGCTGGGCATTTCGCTGCAGGAGACGCGCTTCTCGGAAAAATTGAGCGTGCAGGAAACGCTGGTGCTCTTTGCCAGCTTCTACCGCCGTCCGCGTTCGGTGGAGCACGTCATGCAGGAAATGGAGCTGACGGAGAAGGCATCCAGCTGGGTGGGCAAGCTTTCCGGCGGGCAGAAGCAGCGGCTGGCGGTAGCGACAGCGCTGGTGGGAAACCCGCAGATTCTCTTTCTGGACGAGCCCACTACCGGTCTGGATCCGCAAAGCCGGCGGCAGCTGTGGGAGATTGTGCGCGGGTTTCAGCGTGGCGGCGGGACGGTGCTGCTCACCACCCACTACATGGATGAGGCCGAGCGCCTGTGCGACCGCATTGCCATTGTGGACCACGGCCAGGTGATTGCCCTGGGCACGCCGGCGCAGCTCATCGCCCGGCTGGGCGGACATCACGTGGTGGAATTTGCCACCAGCAACGGCGACGGCGCGGGCAACAAGGAGTTGTGGCGGGCGCTGCCGGGCGTGGAATCCGTGCATGAGGATGACGGCATGTTGCTGCTGCACGTGCGCGAGCCGCACCAGACCATTCCCGCGCTGCTGGCGGCGGTGGAAGGACAGGGCTCGCAGCTGGTTCATCTGACCACGCGTCAAGCCAGCCTGGAAGATGTGTTCGTGCATTTGACAGGCAGGCATTTGCGAGAGGACTGACCACAAGTAGTCAGGAGTCAGAGGGCAGTGGGAGACGTTGCCAGCAACGTCTCTACCCAAGCGCAGTTTCAGTTCGGACACAATCGCTTAGCGGTAGAGACGTAACTTGTTACGTCTCGACAGCAGAAATGAAAATGACGGTAAACACGCACAATCCTGAAGTGCAGGCGCAACGGATCGAACCTGCGCCGGCGCCGCCTCCTGCGCGGCAGAATGGGCGCTGGGCCGGATACGCGCACCTGCTGCTGGCGCGCATGCGCGAACTGAAGCGCGAGCCGGAAGTGATTTTCTGGGTCTTCGTTTTTCCTCTGCTGCTGGCTCTGGGTCTGGGTATCGCATTCCGCAACAAGCCGGCGGACGTGGCGCCGGTGGCGGTGGTCGCCGGGCCGGGGGCGCAGCGCGCCCTCGATCTGCTGCAGGCCTCGCCACAGCATGCCGCCATTCACGCCGATCTGCTCGATGACGCGCTCGCGCTCAAAGGCTTTCGCCTGGGGAAATACGCGCTGATAATCGAACCTAAGCCGGACGGCAGTTTCCAATTCCGCTATGACCCGGCGCGCCCGGAGAGCGTGCTGGCGCTCGACCAGATTGACGATGCGCTGCAGACGGCGGCGGGCCGGCGCAACCCGCTGGCTACCAGCGCCAGAATCTCCAGCGAGCCGGGCGCCCGCTACATTGATTTCCTCATTCCCGGCCTGCTGGGCATGAACGTGATGAACGCGGCCATGTGGGGCATCGGCTTCGCCCTGGTGGAGATGCGGCAGCGCAAGCTGCTGAAGCGTTACCTGGCCACGCCCATGCGGCGCAGCGATTTCCTCCTAGCGCTCACCAGCAGCCGCCTGGTGCTGATGCTCATCGAAGTGGCGCTCCTGCTGGGCTTCGGCGTGCTCGTCTTCCACATGAAGGTGCTGGGCTCGCTGGCCACGATTCTGCTGGTGGGAACGGTGGGCGCTCTGTCGTTCGCCGGGGTGGGCCTGCTGACCGCCTGCCGCGCCGAGAAAATCGAAAGTGTCAGCGGGCTCATCAACCTGGTGATGCTTCCCATGTGGGTCTTCTCCGGCGTCTTCTTCTCCTACGAGCGCTTTCCCGCGGTCGTTCAGCCGTTCATCAAGGCGCTGCCCTTGACCGCGTTAAATGATGCCCTGCGCGCCACCATCCTGGAAGGCGCGCCGCTCACCGCACAAGGCTCCCGCATTCTGATAATGGCCATTTGGGGCGGGTTATCGTTTGTGCTGGCCCTCAAATGGTTTCGCTGGGTATAGGAAACCAGGAGTCAGTAGTCAGGAGTCAGGGGTCAGCAAGCGCGAGACGTTGCCGGCAAGATTTGTCCTTCACTCCACACAACTTCCAGTGATCTTGTCATGCTGAGCGCAGCAAAGCACCTGCTTTTGATTTCGCTTCTGCGGCGATGCACGCGAGATGCTTCACGGCTGAAGCCGTTCAGCATGACGCCTTCCTGCTGAAAGCGTGCTCCTGGTCAGCGTCCGAGCCACAGCCGGCGAGACACTGGGGCGCTACCGCCCGGCGGGCGCGGCGAAGCCTCGGATCATGCAGTGCACCAAGCTATCAATCTGCGCGGGGGTTAGCTGCCCAGCAAATGCAGGCATGCCTCTCTCCGTGCCGCTGGTAATCGCGTCCAGCAGCTTTTTGTCGGGTTGCGATTGCTGCCATGAGGGATCGGTGAAATCAGGGGTGTGGCGCGACGCGATGCCTTTGCCGTCCACTCCGTGGCACAG
>DATJFA010000569.1:0-2995 GCA_035496015.1 Terriglobales bacterium
GCGCGCCTCCATCTGTTCCAGGCGGGAACGGTGGCGAAGCAACTGCGCCCTGCCGGAAGCCACCAGGGCCGCCATGTGAGCCTGCAGGTCGCGGCGCACTCCGGCCAATACGCGCCGCAGATCGTGGTGGCGCACCCCGGCGCTGGCGAGATCCAGCCGGCTGCGCTGCTGGGCCAGCAACCCGCGTTCCGCCGTGGCCAACCGGTAGACCAGGTCGTCCAGGCGCTGCTGGCGCCGCGCAATCGCGTCCGTCATGCGGGCAAAAGCGCCGTGCTGCGCCAGTTCCGTGAGCTGTTGCCGCAGAAGCAGCAGGTGATAGCGCATGGCGCGCCCCAGCCGCTGGCGAAGGGTTTGCGCCTGGTCCTCGATCTCCTGGCGCGAGCGGATCACCAGCTCGGCCGCTGCCGAGGGCGTGGGCGCGCGCAGGTCAGCGACAAAATCAATGATGGTGAAGTCGGTTTCATGGCCTACGGCGGAAATAACGGGAATGTGGGAAGCCACCACTGCCCGGGCCAGGCCTTCGTCGTTAAAGGCCGCCAGGTCTTCCACTGAGCCGCCGCCGCGGGCCACGATGATCACATCCACGTTGCGCGCCCGGTTGAAGTAGCGCAGCCCCGCGGTGACCTCGGCGGGCGCGCTCTCACCCTGCACCTGGGCGGGGAAGATGAGCACGTTGGCGCTCTCATGCCGCCGGCGCAGAATATTCAGGATGTCGCGCAGCGCGGCCGCGCGCGGCGATGTGACCACGCCAATGGCGCGCGGCAGGGCTGGAATGGGCTTCTTGCGGGCGGCCTCGAACAAGCCCTCAGCTTCCAAGCGGGCCTTTAGCTGCTCGAACGCCACCTGCAACGCGCCCGCGCCCTTGGGCTCCAGGTATTCGGCGGAAAGCTGCAGTTCCCCGCGAGCGTCGTACACTGTGACCCGCCCGCGGGCGATCACATGCATCCCATTCTCGGGGCGGAAGCGAAGCAGCCGCGCCTGGGAGCGGAACATCACAATTCGTACCTGCGCGCTCTCATCTTTGAGCGTGAAATAGAGGTGGCCGGAGTCGGCGGGCCGAAAGTTGGAGATCTCGCCTTCCACCCACACGTCGGTGTACTCGCGCTCCAGGCGTGTGCGCACAGCGCTAACGAGATCGTGCACGCGCCAGATGCGGCGCTCCTGGGCTGCCTGGAAGGTGAAGTCGAGTTGGCCGCCGGTGGACATCTGATGCGAGTTTACAGTTGCCCATAACCACTTGCCAGTGAACGCTCACTCGCAATGCGGCACATTTCCACAGCCGCCGGTTACTGCCAGGCCGGTTAACTCCTTGGGATACGGCATTTAGGCCAAGCACTTCTGTGCTTTAGCCCACCCCGCCTTTGGTGCGAGAATAGTCCAACGGTCGTTTAAGCCTGGTTCGGCTTCCCCGGAGGGGCCGATGCCGCCGCAACTTGAGTATCAACCAGCAGCCTGATGGCCTCTACGGAAATCCCGCCCCGCAAGCCGTTTTTGCCGCCACCGCTGTACTCGGCCGGTCCCGGGGGAACACTGTCCCGGCCTGAACAAAGCTTGTCCGCTCCGGTATTTCTGGCTTCCCTGCAGGACGAAATCGAGCGCTCCCACCGCCGCGAGGCATTCTGGATGTCAATACTGGTTCACCTGGTAATGCTGGTGGCCTTTATTGATGGCGCCAAGCTCTTCCCCACGCAGCATGTTCTGGTTCCTACGGAAACGGAAGTGCTTCAGAACCATGAATATACGTTTCTGGTGCTGCCCCCCGACCTGATGAAGCCGGTGGCGCGCCCACACAGCAGCGTCCTTTCCGACAAAGACCGGGTGGCCAGTACAAAGCAGCCGGTGATTGACCGCAAGACGTTGCAGCACATCCTGGCGGGCGGCCCTAAAGGCAAGAGCGCCAAGCCACACCAATTTCAGGCGAAATTGGCCCCCACCCTGAACTCCGCTCCCCCGTCACAAAACGCGGTAGCGGAGATAGCAGCAGCGACCGCACCTGCCCAGGTCCGCCCTGGCCAGCCGGAGATGGCCAACGTTCCGGCAGCCCCGGCCACTAGCATGCCCCTGGCTGTGCAACCTGGATCGGGCGCACTCGCCGGCACACCGCTTGGGGCATCGGGCAGCCGGGGTGGTGGCGCAGCCGCAAACGGCCTCAGCGCGGCCGCATCCCAGCCCGCCCGCCAGAGCGAGGTGGACGTCATCAGCGACACCATGGGGGTGGACTTCGGGCCGTACCTCAGCCGGGTGTTGCGGGAGGTCCGGGTTAACTGGTACAGCCGCATTCCGGAGTCGGCCCGCGCTCCGCTCATGAAAAAGGGCAAAGTCTCGATTCAGTTCGATATCCTGAAAACCGGGCAAATCGCTGGCATGGAAGTAGTTGGGACCTCGGGTGACCCGTCCCTCGATGGCGCTGCCCTCGGAGGCATCAACCAGTCAGGCCCTTTCCCGCCGCTTCCGAACCAGTTCCAGGGAAAATATCTGGCCTTGCGCTTCCACTTTTTCTACAACCCTGACAACAACGACTTGCGGTAGGTTCGCGGGCTGTGAGCTCCCGGCTTCTCACTTGATCGCAAAGCTGGAAGCCTCGGCATCGCCTACAATTAACAGCGTGGACCGGTCCAATATGCCGAAGCCGCCGGGAGAGCCCACAACGGCGCGTGGTTTGGACGCCGCTCGCAAGCGAGCACTGCGTGCGGAGACCATCGGCATTATTGTGATCGCGGTGGTCATTTTCCTTTTCACGGTTCTACGCTATGGGGCGCACATCAATTGGAGCACTCGCGAGCTGTGCAGGAGCCGCCGGTTTTCGCCTCCGATTTGCCACTGCTCGCAGTCGTATTGGGGCCCACCGGCAGCGGAAAAACCGCGTTGTCACTGGCCCTGGCGGAGCGCTTTGGCGGCGAAATCGTCAACTGTGACTCGGTCGCCCTCTACCGCGATTTCGATATCGGCACCGCCAAACCCACACCCGAAGAGCGCGCCCGCGTGCCGCACCATT
>DATJFA010000570.1:0-5929 GCA_035496015.1 Terriglobales bacterium
GGTGGCGCTAAGCGCGGCGGTTGGCACAGACGTCCAGCGTGAGAAAGCGTCGGCCACAAAGGCGTTGGCCTCCGCCTGCGGCAGCACAGGGCTCAGGTCGCCCTGGTCGGTGTAGTACAGCACCGTTCCCTGCGGCCAGGCGAGCGGCGTGCCCGCCGTTCCGGTATTGAACCCGCTGACGCCCGCCACCTTTAATGGGCCACCGGCGCTCAGGAGGGCGGGAAACACTAACATTGCGGCCAAAACCAACGGCAGGGCGGTAATCGCACAATGGCCGCGAACATAGCAGCAGCCGGCTTGGCGTTCGCGTTTCATCGCGCCGCTGCCCTTCTTACCCGTGTGGCAAAATCCCGGTACTGGTATCTTGCCGGAACCCGCGCGCTGCCCCAGCCCGCGGGCTCGTCTGGCTGCGGCAGCAGGACCCGCTGCTGCTCGGCTCGCAAGGCGATATTCCCTCCGGCGTCCAGATCAAACTGTCCCAAGCGTCCGCCCACCACGCTGGTGAGCCCGGTGGAACTGCGCGGATGAAGGAAAAGCAGCAGGCGCTGGCCCGGCCGAAAACGCGGCCCGCTCTCCCAGGCTCCTGCCCATTGCGTGAGGGTGAAGATTTGGCCCCGCTGGGTTCCGCGCAGGGCGTGCTCCACCTGCAACGTGACCTGCACCACCGGCACTCTGTCCGCCTGCGGCGCCGGGCGTTGCACGCGCAGCACGCGGCCGGCGAAGATGAATCCTGCCTTCTTTGTTAGCTGGGTCAGGCTGAGAGGAGCGGGGCCAGTGGCCTGGGCTGCCGAGCAATATCCCAGTCCCGCTGCCAACAGAGCCACCCGCAGTGCGCGGAGGTGCAAGCTGGGGCTCACCGCAGAAACCTGAGAGGATCTTGTCTGCTCACTTCCAGTCTAGTCTTCTTGTTTCTCCGCGAGACGCAAAGGCAGGACAAATCTGCGACCGGCCTCCCAAAGCGGGAATAGCCCGCAGATTATCCGGCGGCTCAGGATGGGTGGGAAGCGTGTCCAAACGCCGACAAATAGGCCCCCGCCAGCAGCAACAGCCCCATCAGAAAAGCCCAGATCATCAGCGTAACGGAGATGGAGAACGGCCCGTATGCCTCCTGGAAGTTGAGCCGGGGCAGGGCCAGGATGTAGGCGTACTTAAGAACCTCCGAAGCCAGGCCGGTCATTACCGCCGCCGGCAACACCGCCTGCGCCGGCACCCGCCCATTGGGCAAGACCCAATAAATGAGGAAGAAAATGGCGAAGCTGGCGGCGATGGCAAAAGTTTTCATCACCAGGAAGGCGGCGGCCCGGAAAACGAAGTTTCCGCTGTGCCCCAGGAACATGAATTCCAGCAGTTGCTGGTTTCCCGCCGTCAGAAACACGGAAAGCAATGCCAAACAACCGCAAGCAAACGCAAGTCCCAGCGAAATCAGCTGGTTACCCAGATACGACCGGTTTTTGGGGAAGCCCCACACCCGGTTCAGCGCCACCTCCAGGGGCACGAATACGCCGGTGGAAGTGATGAGCAGCATGACCAGGGAAAACAGCTGCACGCGGTGGCGGGCGCTGACCAGCGCATTGAGGTTGCGGATGACGAAATCCTGCCCGGCCGGCAGGTAATCTCGCAGCAACTGCAATACTACGTTGTACATAAGGCGCGAGTGAAAAACCCGCCGGATCAGTGTCATCAGCAAAACCACGAATGGGAAAAAGGAAAGAATGGCGTTGGCTGCCACAGAAAAGGCGAACGTGTGCACATCCGTGCGCATCAGGTACCGCAAAGTGGGCAACAGTTGCTGCTTCCACGGTGGCCGGACGGCGGCACGGGGCGCCGCTGGCGGGATCAGAGCGCCGGGACTGGCCGCGAGCTCGCCCACCTTCGGGGACTTGGCAGTTTCATGCACCTGCGGAAATCCTACCAAAGTGGGGGGGAGGACAACGATTACGCTGGTACAGCGTCAAGATGCGACAATACGTGCCAAGTAAAAACACCCAGCAAAAAACGATTTAAATCGGCTTACATCGGAAATAAGAGTTGATTAATTTGCTTTACAAAAGTGTGACTTCCTGAATATTATCTCCTCCTTGCTGCACGAAAGTTGATGGCAGCAAGTCTGGCCGTGAGGCCAGGAGATTTAAGTTGATGTTCATTTCCGCAGCAGAGTTATCACGCGTGACATGTTTGGGCTCCGGAGTCTGCCGCCGTAATCCACACGGCGGGTGACTCGGGGGCCCTTTCTGTTGCACCTCGTAAGCGGAAGCCGCACATCAGAATTCTCCTCGCCTTTTGCCTCCGCCTCCGAACCTGGAGCCCGAGGCGACGACGTGGAGAGCAAACTTGACGAATGCCGAAAGGAGTTTTTTCAGTGAGAGAGAAGGGTACAGTTAAGTGGTTTAATGGGGCGAAGGGTTACGGCTTCATTCAGCGGTCGACAGGGGAAGATGTATTCGTGCATTTTTCCGCCATCCAGGAGAACGGCTATCGCACTCTGAATGAGGGCGAAACCGTCGAGTTCGACCTGCTGAAAGGCCCCAAGGGTTACCAGGCTGCGAACGTAGTCCGCGTCTAGCGCGCCCTGCTGAATTGCACCCTCTTGGCCAAGGCCGAGAGGGTTTTTTTGCCCGTTTTTTCCTGATATCACTTATTTCTACTCAGTTATCACTTGATTAAGGCTCTTCCGATCCGCTGCTCTTTCCGGTATTGAAACACCATTTCAAAAAACCTCTGACGCGCACGACAGAACACCTCGCGCCACGGACTTCTCATCATGCCAGCCGGCGGCCGCATAGCCTTTCCAGAACCCGAACAGGAGCCGCGTCCGGAGCCGTCAGCGCCGCCGGTGGAATAATGAAGGTTTGCTCCAGGGCGAACTGCCCGGAAAGAGCGGCGTGCGGCACCCCGTCGGTGAATACCAGCCAGGTGGCCAGGGGTGGAAAGGCCAGCCGCGTTTTCTCCGCGCTGCTCTGAAAGCGGGAATTCTCCTTTAGCCAGTCGTGGAAGCGCAGCATGAATTCATCGTAGGTTGATCGTTCCGCCACCGGCAGCCGGACGGCACGGAGCAGCTGGGCTGCTCGCGCGCGCAGGCTCCTGCCGGCGCGGCAAATCTCGCCTAGACCGGCCTCCAGCGCGTAATGACCCGCCAGGTCGGGAAAACGCTCACCCACCAGCCAGATGCGCTCCTGGCTGGGATTGATATTGGTAAATACGCGCAGTATGCGCCCGCCCCGCGTGGGCCGGCTGGGAAAAGCGTCCACGTGCAGCAGGTCATTGCGCTTATGCAGCGGCAAATTGCGGCCCTGCTCCTCCAGAGGACGAAAGCTGGCGTAGTCCAGCTGGAACTTTCCCGCATAAGGGCTCAGAAAACGGCTGAGAAATCCGGCCACCGCCCTGGAATATGCGCGCATGATGCCGTGCATGCGATTCTCGCTCTCCTGGCCGTCGGTGAAGCCGCGCAGCACGTCTTCTCCCGGACGGTAAGAGATATTTTTGTGCAGCCGGGAATCGATGTGGCGCTGGCCGATCACGTAATTGCGGTCGTCCTCGGCCAGCGGAAACGGCGGGCGCGGGAAGAAGAGAATTTCTCCCTTCTCCAGCAGTTCGCAGCACTGGCGGGCGCGAAGCTCCGCATCCGCCTCGGCTGACCAGCCCTGCGGCCCGAAGTCGGCGATCTCCCTCCATCCCGTCGAAGTAATCATGGATTGCGGCAACACCATGGCCAAAGTTTACTGCAATTCCAGAGATACCAGCGCTCCCTCGCCGGCGCCCATGGCGCGATAGTTAACGGCAACTTTGCGGTCGCGCCACTGGCAGGAGAACTCATCGGCTCCGATCAGCGCCATCTTCTGGTAATCGGCGGTCAGAATCTTCCAGGTCTTGCCCCCGGCGCGCACGCTCAGCGTTGCTGCCGGCGCCGCCGCGCAATCCACCGACAGCAAAGTTCCCTTCAGATAACGGATGGGGCCATGCCTCGGCAACTGCGGCTGTTCTGCAGCTTTGGCGGCCTCCTCCGCCGGCGCGGCCGTCTTCTTGGGCCGCCACTGCGGGGCCGTGTAGTCGTCCGCCGGCCGGCCCAGAATCTCCACCCGCTCCCGCGTTCGCGCCTGGTCCATCTCCTGCATTTGCTGGTTGGCCTGTGCGGCGATCTTCGGGTCCTTGCTGGCGGCCAGAGTTTGCAGCAGCGCTGTAGCATCGTCCCACCGGCGCGAGAAGATATAGGCCTGCGCCAGGTTGGCGCGATAACTTTCGTTGCGCGGACTCAGTTGCACCGCGGTGGTCAGACTCCGAATGCAACGCTGCAAATCGCCGCTTTCCATTTCTGCCAGGCCGAGCAGGTTGTAGGCGTCGGCAAACTGCGGGTTCAGGCGGATGGCATCCCTCAAGTCGCTCTTGCTGGCTTCCAGTTCTTCCGCAGAAAGTTTTTCGCCGCTGCGGTGGCGTAAGACGGCGGAATAGTAGTGCACCCAGGCATCGTCGGAGTTGAGTTTGGCCGCCCGCTCGAAACAATCGGCGGCGTTGTCCAGGTCGTCTTTTTGCAGGTAAGCGTAGCCCAGGTCGCGCAGGGCCATCGCGTTGTCCGGATGCTGCTGCAGCAGTTCCTGCAGCGCCTGCGTGCCACGCTGCTGGTGGGCATCCAGGTGCACGTCCAGGCCGGCGAGCATGGCTTGCGCGTCGACGGGAGAAATCTTGTCGGCGCTGTACGTGTTCGCCATGGTGACGTCCACCGGCAGCTTTAGCGTGCGGTACACCGCTTGCGGCGACAAATAGTACTTCTTCACCTGCTGCTCCAGTTGCTGGCAACTCATGCCGAACGCCTGTTGCACGGCCTGCTCCACGGGAACGTGCTGCCCCTCCACCAGGCCGAAGTATTCCCCCGCAGCGGGCATTTTCTGCATGTCAAACAGATAGTGCACCAGCACCCATGATTCTGCATAGAACAGCGAGCGTCGGTCGCTCAGGTTGTACGTTTTCGAGTCCGGCTGCACCTGCAGCACGTCGGCAAGAGGCATCCACTTCGAGCTGCGCAGCAATTCCAGGTCGCCCTGCGGCGGCTTCCCGATCTGCACTCCTTCGCGCAGCACTTCGATGGTGGAGAAATAGTCGGCAAAGCCTTCATCGAACCACAGCGGCGTCGCCGGGTAGTTGCCGTCGAGCAGCACGTGCGCGTACTCGTGAAAGACAGTGGTCCAGGCATTGCCCGCGGAAAGGTCGAGCACAATGTAGTCCCGGTCTGGCCGGCTCACAAAAAATCCGCTCAAATCCACGGCCTTGCCCTGGTAAACCGGCACGTGGGCCTGCATTTCCTCGCTGCTGCGGAAGGCAATAATGGTGAGCGGAACCGGTACGTTTACTTCGCTGCGCAGAATCAACTGCCCGAACAGGGCGCGCACTTGCTCGAAGCGCAGCAGCACCTGCCGGCCGCGGTCAGCCCCCGCATCGGTGTTCAGCACAAAATGTGCGGAGCGCACCTGGTTCCAGGTATCCGCCCGAGCGCCCAGACAAAACACGACGCTGCAGGCGAACAACAGGTAACAAAGCCGTAGCCGGTGCATCGCTGAACCCCGAAAGTGGAACTGCCTCATTAAATGCTAGCACTAAGACCGTTCTTATAGACCGAATGAAACCAGCCCGCCTCTTCACTGGCGGGGAAACCGGTCGCAACCTCCCCATGCCCCGCAGGCACCGCTTAACCCTAGTTCATGTCCCGCCTGTCATGCTGTCTGTTCTTCCCTGTCATGCTGAGCGGAACCGGCCGGTTCGCTTGCGAACTGGCCGGTGCAGTCGAAGCACCCCTGCGCTTTTTGTTTCCTCCTGGCGTTCCAGGGAGTTCTCACACGGGTCGCTGGCGCCGGCTGTCAATCCCTTCCCGGTCTCGTAGAGACCGGATGAAAGTAGCCCGCCAGTTCACTGGCGGGAATCGGCGCAAATCGAAGCCGAG
>DATJFA010000571.1:0-4000 GCA_035496015.1 Terriglobales bacterium
ATTCGGGAACTCGAAACTGGAAACGCGAAACTTGAAAGTGCCTGTTCCCGCTGCCTAGAATAACCTCATGCGAAAGATAGTCATCGGAGTCGCTCTCTTTGCCTTTATCTCTACCCTCGCGCTGGCCAAGGACAAGAAAAAGAAGAAGGAAGACGATGCTGCCACTCTGAATTTTCTGGTGTTGAAGGCAAGCAATGGCAAGCCGGTGCGCAATGCCGCTGTTGTGTTGCATGAGGTGGACGAACGGGGACACCAAGCGAAGGGCGGCTTTGAGCTGAAAACCGACCTGGACGGCAAGACCAGCTTCGATGGTGCTCCTTACGGCAAGCTGCGCATCCAGGTGCTGGCCCCGGGACTGCAGACCTTCGGGCAGGATTACGAGATCAACCAACCGGTGCAGGACATCACCATCAAGATGAACCCGCCGCAGAAGCAGTATTCGGTATATGACAAGTAGGCCGCCAGCTAACCGGTGCGGTTAGTGCTCGCCCTGCGGGGGCTTGGTCTCACTTTGAAGCAAATTTCCCAACTTTTGTTGCGAATTACCCTACGGTGTGCCTCTTCATCACACTTGTTGGCGGAGGTCGCGGCGCAGGACCTTGCCAGAGGGCGTACGCGGGATGGAATCCACGAAGCGGATTTCGCGCGGCTGCTTGTAGCCGGTGAGGCGTTGGGCCACGAAGTCGCAGAGTTCTTCGGCGGTCCTGCTGCAGGCTTGGTGGCCCTCGCGGAGGACTACGAACGCGCAGGGCAGTTCGCCGGCGGCGGTGTCGCGCTTTCCTACCACGCCGCAATCGCGCACCGCGGGATGCTCCAGAAGCACAGCTTCCACCTCGGCGGGCGCCACGGGAAAGCCTTTGTATTTGATCATCTCCTTGCGGCGGTCCACAATGCGGTAGACCCCGTCCGCATCACAGGTGGCCACGTCGCCTGACCAATACCAGCCGTCGCGCAGGACGGACGCGGTGGCCTGCGGCTCCTTCCAATAACCGAGCATGAATTGCGGACCGCGCATGACCAGTTCCCCGCGTTCGCCGGTGGCCACGTCGGAGTCGTTTTCATCCAGGATGCGGCAGTCGGTTTCGGCCAGCGGCTGGCCTATGGTATCGGGCCGGTAGCGCTTCTCGTCGAGATAGCCAACGTGTGTGACAGGCGACGCCTCGGTCATGCCGTAGCCCTGGACCACCTTGATGCCGGTGAGTTCGGTGAAACGATAGGCGAGTTCGGGAGCGAGAGGCGCGGCGCCGGACTTCACCCAGCGCACCGAGTGCTGGCGGGGAAACACGCCCTGCTCCACCGCCTGGCAAAAGGCATTGAGAATGGGAGGCACGCAGGGCATGCAGGTGATTCCCTGTTCCGCGATCAGGCGAACCGCCGCGGCGGTATCGAAACGCGGCATGAGCACGATGGTTGAGCCCAGCACCATGGGCGGACTAAGCACCACGTTCAGGCCATAGATGTGGTACAGGGGCAGGAAGCAGAGCACTATGTCCTCATGGCGGAAAGTGGCGGCATCGGGACCGATGATCTGGTAGATGTTGGCGACCAGGTTGAAGTGAGAGAGCATGACGCCCTTGGGCAGGCCGGTGGTGCCACTGGAGTAAGGCAGAGCGGCAATGGCCTGGTCCGAGGGCTGTTGCGGAGACGGCAGAGAAGCAGAGACAGGCCGCAGCAGTTGCGAGAAATTGCCGTCACCCGTGGTATAGACCCGGCGCAACGCCGGCAGCCCGGAGAGGTTCATGTCGCGGATGCGGCCGTCGCTGATGAGCATAGTAGCGCCGGAATTTTCCAGCTGAAAACGCACTTCCCGCTCGCGGTAGCTGGGGTTCAGCAAGGTAGCGCTGGCACCGGCGAGCGTGGCAGCGTGGTAGGCGGCGCAAAATTCCCAAGAATTGGGGAGATAGATAGCCAAGACCTCGCCCGGCTGCAGGCCGGCAGCCACCAGGCCGCGGGCGAGGCGCTCCACGTTTTCGCCGTATTCCTCGTATGTAAAGCGGCGGTGAGGAGTGCAGGAAGTATCCACCAGGGCCAGCTTTGGTCCAAACTGGCGGCAAGCCTGAAGAATGGCGTCGTGGAGGAAAATGCCGTGCGGATCAGCGTAGAGGCGGGTGCGCATGGAAATGGAAGATTGACGATTGACGATTGAAAAGTCAACAGCAGAGCCTTTTTCAGCCCGATGGCAGTTGGTCAATCCTGGCGCCGGCTCAGCTTGCGCAGGAAGTCCCGCTCATCCATGCGGTACTTAAAGGCCTTCTTGCCATTAATGAAAACTACGGGGACTTCGTCGGTGAACTGGCGGCGGAGGGAGTCGTCGGAATCCACGTCCACCTCCTGCCAGCTGAACTGGGCCTGGCGGGCCAGCTTGGAGAGAGATTCCTTGACGATTTCACAGAGGTGACAACCCCTTCGCGAATAGAGGACCACCTCGTGAGCCATCGAGGGAGAGTTTAACAAATGGCGGGGAAAAAGGTGCGGGCGGAAGGGCTCCGCCCGCGGGCCAAAATGGCACAGGGTGAGAGCAGCGGCGAGACGCCGCTACATTTTCTTTTTCTTGCTCTTCTTCATGGGCGCAGCAGAAGCCGTCTCCTCTTTTATGGTCCAAAAGCTGGGGTTAGCGCTAACCAGCGAGGGCATGGGACGGCTGAGGCTGGGCTCGACTTTGAAGTACGCGGAAGTGATGTGGGTAATGCACTCCCGGGATATGTGGCTGAGCATAGCGCGAACCATTGAGCTCTGGAAAATCTCCTTGGCTGCGGCGGGCTGTTCTTCGTCTTCCTCGGCCAGCGACTTCATGGGTTTTACGAAGAGGACGGCCGGCAAAGAGGGACCAGTAGTAAGGTCGTAGGCGATCCAGTGGGCATTGTCGCCAGCCTTCTTGTGCAACTCGATCACCTGCTTGGCGGCCTCGGTGAAATCGTGGCCACAGCCGGGACGCAGGTTGAGGACTTCGGAGGACCAATAAGCTGTGTCGGCCAGCGGCACCATGTCAGGCCGGTAGGAAATTTCCTCGTTGTACTTGGCGATGTTCAACTGAGCGCCGCCGTCACTTTCCGCGCTCTCCTGTTCGTAGTTGGCGTCCTTGGCCATGACCGCCTGGCCAGCCTTGTCCATGGAGCTTGCGAACTTTTCCACGCCCGCCATGCTGTCCTGGAAGGTAACGAAGACGAAGGTGCTGGTGTCGCCGGTCATGGGCGAACCTACGATCCAATATGAGTCTGGAGCTGCGGTCGCCGCCGCGTCGCGGAATTCTCCGATGGTCTTGGCGAAAATGCGGAACTTGCCGCTGTTAACCTTAGCGTCTTCATAATACACATACTTGGCGGTCTTACTGCTGGATTGATTCTCCTGGGCGGCGAGCGCGCCGAGGAGGCAAAACACGACGAGCACGATAGCTGTAAGCCTGGTCATACCTGCTCCTTTCGTTCGAAGGCTGCGAATTTTCCTGGGATTGAACTACGAGGCGGGGGCCGGCTTTCGAGCGAAATGTACATCGGTGAGAGAAGGAAGTCAAACGGTGGAAAGCAGGAGTCAGCGAAAGCGTACCTGAGACGCAGTTGTATTCGGTTAGGTAGTAGTTGCCAGGAATGACCACTGGCAACTGACCCCTGACAACTGGGTTCCTGCTAGACTTCTACGCTATGGCCATCCCTGTACAGCCAAACATTAAGCTGGTGAACCAGCCCGACTACCGCGAGAGCTATGCCAACAGCGTGCAGGTGCGGGTGAACGTGTGGGACTTCTTCCTGGTTTTCGGGACACTGCAGCAGCAGAGCGAGAACGAGGTAGAAGTGCACAATTTTCAGGGCATCTATCTGAGCCCGCAGCAGGCCAAGGCGCTGCTGCACATCCTGCAGCAGACCATCGTCAACTACGAGAATACGTTTGGCGAAATCAAGCTTGATCCGCGCATGGCGGCGACGGGCCCAATCCACTGAGAGCTGCGCGCGCGAGGCAGGCGCGGTGGGCCGCGGGCGGGCCGTTGTTCTGCTCGCCGCAGTGT
>DATJFA010000572.1:0-3948 GCA_035496015.1 Terriglobales bacterium
CAGATTCGCCGCATCCTGACCGGCGACGCGCTGAGAATTGTCTACCGCGGCAAATAATTTTCTCTTGTCATCCCGAGCGAGCGCGAATTGAGCGAAGCGAAATGCGCGCGAGTCGAGGGACCTTGCGTTTTACCGCCTATCGCGCCCCGCGGGTGGTCGGACTCGTGGCCAACTCAAGCCCGGCCCGGTGGCCCACTCAAGCCCGCTTTTGGCTTGAGTGGGATAACGCGCAGCTTCCGATTGAGTGAGGAAGCCCCGGACTTCAGTCCGGGGATAGCTCGCCCCTTTTCTTATGTCATCCGAGCGAGCGCGACTGAGCGCATGCGAAGGAGCACGAGCCGAGGGACCTTGCGTTTTACCGCCTATCGCACCCCGCGGGTGGTCGGACTCGTGGCCCGCTCCGCAAATGCCCCACTCAAGCTGGCCACACGCCCCGTCGGTGTCTCCAACATCACGCCCCCACTCCCCTTCTCGCCTTCAGCTCCGCCAGCAACCGATCCAGCTCGTCTTCTTTCTCCAGCGCCGCCAGCCGGTCCTCCACGCTGTCCGTGGCCAATTCCGCTTTGGCCTGGCTCACGGCTGAGGCGCGGACAACCTTCTCCTTCATGCGGTCGAAGCCGGCGCCGTGGTCGTGCTCCCGCACTCGAAACTGCGCGTCCGTCGCCTTCGACACCGCGCGCGCGCGCCGATGCTGCGCCAGCAGCAAGTCGCTCTTGGTCTGCGCCTCCGCCAGCTTCTGCTCCAGCTTGTGCAGAGCGCCCTTGAGATTCTCCACCTCCGTCTTCTGGTCGGCCACCTGCTGCTGAAAACTCTCGCCCATCTGACGGTAGCTCATGGAACGCTCCAGGGCAGCGCGTGCCAGGTCGTCTTCCTTTTTGTCCACGGCTTTTTCGGCGCGGCGCATCCAGTCGGCGGCACGCTCTTCGTTCTCCTTCTGCTTTTTCTCCAGCAGGTGCTGGTCTGCCAGCGCGATGGCCACCTGCGTTTTCACCTGCAACAGCTGGTTCTGCATGTCGAGGATCACCTGCTTGATCATCTTTTCCGGTTCCTCGGCCTTGTCAATCAGGTCGTTCAAATTAGCGCGAATCAGTGTGGAAACCCGCTCCAGTAGTGCCATGATGAACCTCCTTGCTAGCCCGGAACCGCTGTCTAGCTGTCTAGCTGCCGGTGGTGCCCCACTCAAGCCCGCTGCTGGCTTGAGTGGGATATCGCACGGCTTCCGATGGATTTGTCGAAGCCCCGGACTTCAGTCCGGGGATAGCTCCCTCCTCATATGTCATCCCGAGCGAGCGCGACCAAGCGCAGCACAGGAGCGCGAGTCGAGGGACCTTGCGCTTTTCTGTCATCGCGATTGAGCCCAAGCCTCGCCAAGCGCGAGCGGAGAGCCTGCTTTGAGCTTGCCCAAGGCGACCTCGCGCTCCTAGCCCAGAACCCACAACATTCATTCTGCGGTGAAGCCATGGCATCACTTCCCTGCCGCCTGCGCTTTGGGCGGAGCATCCGTGCCCTTGCCATCCAGCGTGGGCGGCGGAGCGTCCGGCTTAGGCGTCTTATCGCCGATAAGCCGCACTTTGGAGAACAATTCCGACATCTGCATGCCGGATAGTGTCTCGAACAGCGCCGGCACCTGCGCCGCCATCTTGGCCAGATCGCCGGTCACCTTGCTCATGCCGGCAGCGTCTCCGTTGCCGGTCGAAACCACGGTGATTTTGTCCACGTTGGCCAGCGGAGCGGCCATCGCCCGCACCACCTCCGGCAGGCTGGTAATCAGCTTGTCCACCAGCGCTGCCTGGTTGTACTCCGGGTAAGCTTCGGCCTTCACGTTCATGGCCTTGGCTTCGGCCTCGCCCTTCTTGAAGATGATTTCCGCTTCCGCCTGGCCCTGGGCGCGAATGGACGCGGCGTGGCCGTCGGCTTCCATCATCAGTCGCTGCTTTTCGGCTTCGGCGAGCGTCTCGATGCGCTGGCGCTCGATTTCCGCCTGCTTCAGCACGGTGGCGATCAGCTCCTTCTCGCGGCGGTTGATTTCGGCTTCCTGCACCTTCACCTGCTGCTCTTTCTCCACCTGCTGCACCTTCACGCTCTCCGCGACCACCTGCTGCTGCATGATGTTGGACTGGATGTCATAAGCCTTATCGGCCTGCGCCTGCTGCTTCTTCATCGTTTCCTGGTACTGCGCTTTTTTGACCTCCAGGTCGCGCTGCGATTCGGCCTGCTTGGCCAGCGAAAGCGTTTCCGCCAGCACCCGTTCCTGGTCGGCTTGCGCCTTGGCGGTGGCGGCATCGCGCGTGGCCAGCGCCCGCTTGATGGCGGTGTCACGGTCGGCTTCGGCGCCGGCTACGTCGGCGTCGCGTTTGATGCGCGCCACGTCCGGCCTCCCCATGTTGGTGATGTACTCGTTCTTGTCGCGCACTTCCTTGATGGTGAAGGAAATCACCTCCAGCCCCATCTTGTTCATGTCGTCGGCGCAGGTGGAGCGCATGCGCTCGGAAACCATCTCCGGCTGCTTCACGATCTGCTCCACCGTCAACTGGCCGATAATGCCGCGCAGGTGCCCCTCCATCACCAGCCGGATCAGCCCTTCCCGCTCCTGCGGCGTCTTGGTCAGGAACTGCTCGGAGGCGGTCAGGATGGATTCGGTGTCCGACTTCACCTTGATCTGCGCCACCGCCTCCACGGTGACGGCCACGCCCTGGTTGGTGTAAAGGTCCTGCTGCGGCGCCACGTCGAACGACATCAGCTCCAGCGAGAGCCCGCGGCAGTTCTCCACCATGGGAAAAATAATCGTGCCGTGACCTTTGACGACGCGGGTCCCGCGGAAGCCGTAGACCACCAGCGCTTCGTGCGGACCCGCCTTGCGATACAACCTTGCCAGCAGGCTCATGATGAGCATGAAGGCCAGCACCATCAGGCCCACGATTACCCAAACACCGAATGCCAACTGCATAACGCCTCCTAAGAACTGCATCAATGCGCAAAACTCATGACCGCGTCTAAATCCCGCACCAGCCGCTCCGGCTCGCGATGGCCGAGAAAGACTTCTCCATCCCACAGGTGAATGCGCACCCCTTTTTTGCCCCACACGTAGGCCCGGGTGTTGCCTACGCCGCGAATGCCGTAGCCTCCAGCCGGGCCCCAGTTGGCAACCGTGTAGTCCCGAATCTGGGACGACGGGATTGTCCTTAGCCGGAAGCCTAGGGTGCGAATTTCCAGGCCGGAGTTGCTGAAAATGTAATGAAAGCCGCTCCAGGCCATGATTACCGCCATTATCAGGAGCAGGATCGGTAGAACCAGGATCAGGCGAACCGTCAGATTGGGAGCCGCAACTGCCAGCGCCGCCATGAGCACAATGGGCAGCGCCATTACCGCCGCCCACATCTTTGAGCCGTGTACTTCGTCGGCGATCAGGTTCTCCACCGGCAACTGCGGGCCGCGCCGCGTGCCGATATAGACCACCAGCAGTATGAACAGCGAGCCAAAGCCCGCGACCAGGTAGGGTGCGACGTGGACGCCGCGGCCGTAGAGGTTGTATTTCACGATGCCATCGGCGGCGCCGTAGAGGATGCCAACCACGACATAAAAGAATCCCAGCAGCGTCCAGGCGGACAAGTCGGGCTGCGCGGCGCGGTACGCCACAATGGTGGAAAGCGCGGCTATGGCCGTAATCGCAACCAGGATGAAGACCAGAAAGCCGTTGGGGGTCATCCAGCCATTCGGCCGCCCGGCAAAATCAAAGTGCGTGGCCAGTCGCATGGGCAGCCGATCCCACACCGCAAACAAGCGGATCGCGGCCACGGGTAACCCCAGCCACAGCACCCAACTGAACAGCCGATAGAGGGAGCGCGCCATGGTTAGCTGTCTTCCTTGCCTCCGGCGGTAGAACTCGACGCTTGCTGAGGGGGCGCATCCTCCATGCCCGCCATTTCCTCCCAGCGGCGCACATAAGCA
>DATJFA010000573.1:0-2784 GCA_035496015.1 Terriglobales bacterium
GCAGGTCCTCAAGCTGCAACCGGCGCGCGAGCAGCAAATCAACAGCCTGAAGGGAATCGCCTATCTCTACCTGCAGATGAAGAAATTCGACCAGGCTAAGGAGTACTACCGCAAAGCCATTGACCTCGATCCTAACGATCCTGAACTCGACTACTCCATCGCCGTCATTGACTGGACCCAGGTTTACCAGCCGCGCATGCAGCTCTGGGCTGAGCAGGGACTGAAGCCCACCGACGAACTCAAGTCGGCAAAAGCCTGCCAGCAGCTGAAGCAGTCCAACGAAGACAAGGTCAATGAGGGACTGCAGTTGCTGGAGAAGGCGGTCAAGATGCGGCCCGAATATCCGGATGCGATGGCCTACCTGAACCTGCTCTACCGGGAAAAGGCTCACATTGACTGCGGGGATCCAGAAGCCCGCCAGGCCGACCTCAAGACGGCCGATGGCTGGGTGGACAAATCCATTTCCACGCGCAAGGAGTTAGAAGCCAAGCAACGCGGGCCGAATGGCATCACTGTGCCTTCGCATCAGTGAGAAAGCCTCAAAACCTGCCACAGAGACACGGAGGCACAGAGAACTAAGGTGTCATGAAACCGTGCGCCGACCTTTGTGGCGCGGGGGGCCTCGCCCGCATGCTAATTCTGGCGGTGGGAGGCCGCCAAGTCAGCCGGCGAGACGCCGGCGCTACGGGAGGCGTGGGCATCTCGCGTGCCGCGCTGATAAGTCTCTGTCGTAAAATCCCCAGCTGAACTACCTCCTCCTAGTCGTGCACCAATTCTTCGCCAGACTGAGACGTTCTTTAAGCTTCGCAGTACAATCGCCAGTTTCCTGGGAGGTTCCCCGTGGCATGGCTATTGATGCTGCTGTTGTTGGCTGCCGCACCCGTTTTCGGTCAAACTCCGGCACCGGTGCGGGTGATCGCTTTTGGCGCCCATCCTGACGACTGCGACCTGCGCGCCGGAGGTCTGGCGGCCAAATATGCCGCCCTGGGTTTTAAGGTGAAGTTTGTTTCGGTGACCAACGGCGATGCCGGCCACCAATCCATGGGCGGCGGGCCGCTGGCAAAACGCCGCCGCGCGGAAGCGCAGGAGGCGGCGCGCCGCATCGGCATCGAATACGACGTCCTCGACAACCACGATGGCGAACTGCTGCCCACGCTGCCGGTGCGCAACCAGATCATTCGGGAGATTCGAGAATGGAAGGCTGATGTCGTGCTGTCGCCTCGGCCGAATGATTACCATCCCGACCACCGCTACACCGGTGTGCTGGTGCAAGACGCCGCATATATGGTCACCGTGCCCGACCTGGTAACCGATGTTCCCGCGCTGCGCAAGAATCCCGTGTTCCTGTATTTCTGGGACCAGTTCACTCAGCCGCAGCCCTTCCGCCCCGACGTCGTGATTTCCATTGACGACGTTTACCAGAAGAAGCTTGATATGCTGGACGCGCACGTTTCCCAGTTCTACGAATGGCTGCCCTGGCATGACGGCCTGCTCGAGCAGGTGCCGAAGGATGCTGCGGCGCGTAAACAATGGCTGGCAACACAACAGCCCGATAAGGTTCTGCCGGAATGGCGGCAGGCGCTGGAGAAACGCTATGGCGCGGCTGCCGAAGGCATCAAGCACGCCGAAGCCTTCGAAATCACGGAATACGGCCGCCAGCCAAGCGAGGAGGAAATCCGCAAGCTGGTTCCGTTTTTTCCGGCAAAGTAATAGCGCGCACGACACATATCTCGCAGGACTACAATTTCGGCATGAGTCCGGAGCCGCCCGCCTTCCGCAAACCAAGCGCCGGAGAGCGCTTCTTTAATCGCGCCTTTGGCCTGATCGTGGGATTGGGCCTGGGATTGCCGCACAACTACCTGGTGCAGGTGCGAGGGCGGAAGAGCGGCAAGATTTATTCCACGCCGATTGACCTGCTGGAACTCGACGGCAAACGCTTCCTGGTGGCGCCGCGCGGGCGGACGCAATGGGTGCGCAACGCCGAAGCCGCCGGCGAGGTGATGTTGAAGAAGGGAAGGACGCAACTGCATTACCGCATTCGCCCTATCCCTGATGCGGACAAGCCCGAACTGCTCAAGGCGTATCTGGACCGCTTCAAAACCACCGTGCAGCGCTACTTTCCCGTGCCTGCCGGCTCGCCGCCACAGGCCTTTGCCGAGCTTGCAGAGAACTACCCGGTCTTCGAATTGCTCCCCAGATAATCGCCACTCCAGAGTGTGTGCATAGCCGCAACTCAATCTTTAGGGTAGAGACGTTGCTTGCAACGTCTCCCAGCAATCAAACAATGTGAGACGTAACAAGTTACGTCTCTACCAATGGGGCTCTACTACTTCATCGTGAACAGCGCATTCACATGCGCCGTCACTGTGATTTTCTGCGGGGTGAATTGTTCCGTGGGTGCTGGCGTTACCGTAGCCCCGGCCATGGCTCGTCCCATTAATGGCAATGACGTTACCACGCGCACCTGCTCAAACGTGTCCACGGAGGCATAGGAGAGTTCGCCCAGGGTCCTCTGCGCGGCGCGGGCAACCGTCGCGCCTTCCTCGCGGGCGCGCTGATAGGCATCTTCGGTGGCTTTCAATTTCGCGGCATCTATGTTTTCCAGCGTGTAGCTGACGCTCTGGTTGGCGGTGACATCCAGGTCGGAAATTTGCGAGACCATCGGCGCCACCTTCGAAAAGTCTTTCAGCTTGACCGACACGCTGCTGTTTACGCGGTAGGCGATGAGTTTGCGCTTGGGACTGCGGTAATCATAGACAGGATCGAGGGAGAAGAAGCTGATCT
>DATJFA010000574.1:0-4620 GCA_035496015.1 Terriglobales bacterium
TGCGCCAGCCCACGCTCGAGGAGGGCGGCCTGGCTGGGGGACATGGGGCTGGCGGCCATGAGCCAGAGAGATTGCGCGGCGAAGAGGGCCAGCATGAGCAGCGCCGCCAGTTGGGGGGCTCCAAAACGATCGCGGCTCAAGAATCTCGGCATCCGGAATCGGCCATTGTTTTACCATGTGGAAGCGCGCATCTGAAAATCAACATGGATGAGGCCGGCAACCCGCCCACTTCCCCACCTTCGCCGATTACGGACAGCGAAGGAATGGCGCAGCCGCCTTCCCGCGGGCAGAGGATTTTTCTCGGACCAAAAGGATTGCGGGCAGGCTGGCGCTTTCTGATTTATCTGGCGCTGGGGATAACCTGTTTCTTCGCCTTTGGGGCCGTTCTGCAGTGGTTGTTCCCAGTGCGGCGTCCTGGATTCAGCGCCTGGGCAACGTTGGCGACGGAAGTCGGAATATTTCTGGCGGCGCTGGCTCCAGCTCTAATTCTGGGGAAGTTTGAACGGCACTCGCTTGGGGACTATGGCCTGCCTGAACGCGGCATTCTCGGCCGCCACTTCTGGGAAGGCATGCTGTGGGGCATGGTTGCCATCAGCGTGCTGATGGCCGCGTTGCATGGGGCAAACGCATTTGACTACGGCAAGGCGGTGCTGCACGGATACTACCTGCTGAAGTGGGGCGTCTTCTGGGGCGTGTTCTTCCTGTTCGTAGGCTTGTTCGAGGAGTTCACATTCCGCGGCTACACCCTGTTCACCCTGAGCAGCGGCGTGGGCTTCTGGCCGGCAGCCGTGTTTTTGTCGTTCCTGTTCGGGGCCATACACATGGGAAACGCGGGCGAGGAGTGGGCAGGCGGGCTGGCGGCAGGGCTAATAGGACTGTGGCTGGCGCTGACGGTGCGGCGGACGGGAACCCTGTGGCTGGCCATTGGATTTCATCTGTCGTTTGATTGGGGCGAAACCTTCCTGTATTCCGTGCCCAACAGCGGCACGGTAATGCCCGGGCACCTGCTGAGCTCGCATTTCCACGGACCGCGCTGGCTGACCGGAGGGTCGGTAGGCCCGGAAGGCAGCGTGCTGGTGTTTGGGCTTATCGCACTGCTGTTCGTGGTGTTTGACCGGGTGCACCGGGAAGCGAAGTACCCCAAGCCCGACCGCGAGCCGCCAGCAGCCGAACCTTTGACTATTGTCTGATCCAGGCATCATCTGAGGCGAGCTACGCTCGCCATGCCCGGGGCGGAGCCCCGGGCCCACACGAGACATCTGCGTCTTCCACAGGACGTCCCACAAGTTCACAACTTGTACACAGAAAGTTTGCCGCCGGATATTGCGCGGCGCTCGGGACTGAGGCAAAGTCACATCAGGCTCTATGAAGGCTTCTCTGGATGTTTGCCCCCTCTGCGAAGGTACAGGGTGGAAGAGTGTCGAGACTGGCAGCGAGCGGCGGGTGACGCGCTGCGATTGCACGCTGCGGGCGCGCAACGACCGGCTGCTGGCTCAGGCGCGCATTCCCAAGCGCTATGAACATTGTGAGCTCTCGAATTTCGAATTCGAAGGACCGCACCGGATGCTGGGGCCGGCGCGCATGGCGGCCTGCAAGTTTGTAGAGGAATACCCGGTAGACAGCACCGGGCTGCTGCTGATTGGGCCAATCGGGGTAGGCAAGACGCACCTGGCGGTGGGCATTATCCGGGAGCTGATAGTCAGCAAGGGCATTGCCTGCCTGTTCTATGATTATCGCGAACTGCTGAAAGAGATTCAGAACTCCTATAACAGCTCAGTACAGGCGACAGAGCTTGAAGTGCTGCGTCCGGTGTTTGAGAGCGAAGTGCTGGCGCTCGATGAACTGGGGGCGGTGAAGCCGACGGAATGGGTGTGGGATACGGTCAGCCTGATCCTGAACACGCGCTACAACAATAACAAGACCACGATCATCACCACCAACTTTGACGATAAGCCCGCCGGCGTGGTGGCGGGGCCGCGCGCCGCCGCCCGGGAAGAAACCTTGGGTGACCGCATTGGCGAACGCATGCGCTCCCGCCTGCACGAGATGTGCCGCATCGTGAAGCTGGAAGGAGAAGACTTCCGGCAGAAATACCGCAGCGCGAGCTTCAGATAATTGACGATTGTAGATTTACGATTGACGATTGGCGTTGTTTCGGTTTTTCAATCGTCAATCTGCAATCTTCAATCGTCAATCTTTCATCTGACCTCCCAGAAACTGTGATAATGGGCGAATGCTGGCCGAGCGGCTGGAGTTCGCTCCTGAGCGCGATGCGGGGATTTTTGCCTCGGTGCCCGCGCGCCCGGCGGTGTTCCTGTTGCGCGGGCCCGAGGCCGGCGCAGAACCTTACGTCAGCAAGACTGCCAATCTGAAGCGACGGCTGGTACGACTACTCGGCCGCACAGAAGAGCGCACCCGGCGGCTCAGCCTGCGCGAGCGGGTGAGCCGTGTTGAATACACACTCACCGGCTCCGACTTCGAATCCGGATTCCTGCTTTACAAACTTCTGCGTGCGACTTTCCCGAAAACCTATGCCGCGCGCCTGCGGCTGCGTCCCGCCCCCCTCGTCAAACTACACCTGGAGAACGAATACCCGCGCGCTTCCATTACCACGCGCCTGGGCCGACTGGGCGGGCGTTCGCTTTATTACGGCCCGTTTGCCTCGCGGGCGGCAGCAGAGAAATTCGCCAATGACGCGCTGGATTTTTTCAAAATGCGGCGCTGCGTGGACGACCTCCATCCTGACCCCGCATTTCCCGGCTGCATCTACTCGGAGATGAAGATGTGCCTGGCGCCCTGCTTCAAAGGCTGCACAGATGAGGAGTACGCAGCGGAAGTAACGCGGGTGCAGGATTTTTTCGACAGCCGGGGGCAATCGTTGACGCGGGAATTAGCTGCGGAGCGAGAGCAGGCTTCCACCAGCCTGGAATTTGAGAACGCGGCCGCGGCGCATGCTCGCCTGGAGAAGCTGACCCCGGTGCTCAGCCAGTTGACGGAAATCGTGCAGCGTTTGGACCGTTTTTCCGGATTGATGGTCCAGCGCGCGGCCGAGGAGAACGCGGTGACACTATTTCGCGTGCAGGGGGGCGCTATCGCCGGGCCACTGGCATTTGCGGTGCAGCCGGCGGCAGAGCACGCTGCCAGATCGCAATCCATGGAGTCGCGCGTGGAGACGGCGCTGGCCGGGTTTCCTGAGCAATCCCATCTACCCGCGCTGGAGCGAATGGAGCACCTGGCCATCCTTAAGCGCTGGTATTACCGCAGCAGCCGGGCAGGGGAAATTTTCTTCGCCGACCATAAGAGCGAGCTGCCTATGCGGCGCGTGGTGCGCGGGATTGGCAGGGTATTCCATGGCGAGCACCCGGAGCCGGGCATGCCGGCAGCAGGAGCGGTTTCCGAACTATTCCGAAGGGAACATTCATCATGACAAAAGACGATCACGAGCAGGCGTTGCGCCAGCACCTTCTCGACCTGCTGAAGGGCGGGAACGCGCACGTCAAATTTGACGAGGTGGTAAAAGACTTTCCCGAGGGCCTGCGAGGCAAGAAGCCGCAGGGGCAGCCGCACACGGCGTGGCGTCTGCTGGAGCACATGCGCATCGCGCAATGGGACATTGTGGAATTCAGCCGCAGTTCGAAACATGTTTCGCCGGAATTCCCCGATGAGTATTGGCCGAAAGGTGAAGCTCCGCCCAGCGCGGCCGCCTGGGAGAAGAGCGTGAAGCAGTTTCGCGCCGACCTGAAAGGCATGGAGGATCTGGTAGCTAATTCCAAAACTGACCTCTACGCCCGGATTCCGTGGGGTGACGGGCAAACTGTTCTGCGCGAAGCTCTGCTGGTAGCGGACCACAATGCCTACCATCTGGGCGAGTTGTTGATGATCAGAAGATTGCTGGGTGTTTGGAAGGGTTAAGGTAGTTGGTAGCTGGTAGCTGGTAGTTAGTAGTTGGTTCGAGGAAACTCCCCCAACTACCATTTACTAACTACCAGCGACGTTCATCTTCCTCCCGTGAGCGCCTTCAGGAACACGTAGTAGAACTGCACGCCGTTGTAGTAGGACTGCACTCCCAGGCGCTCGTCTCTGCCGTGGGCGCGGACATCGTCCATGTCAATTGCGGCGCCTGAGATGCCGTAGGTGGGGAGGCCGGCGGCATTGGTGTAGATGCCGTCCGAAGCGCCGGTGGACATGGTGGGAATCACGGGCGCACCCGGCCACATCTCCGCCGCCACTTTGTCCAGAGTTTGCATGACATCGGGACGCAACTGCACCGGCGCGTTGCCCAGCTTTTCCGGCGCGCGGTCCATCACCTGGCCATCGTTGGCCACGTAGCGCACTTCAACTTTGGGGTCGGCAAAAATTTTGACCAGCTGCTGGCGCACTTTCTCGCGCGAGTGGCCGGGAAGGATGCGGCAGTTGACGTTGGCCATCGCGGTTTGGGGCAGAGCGTTGTTGGCGTGCCCAGCGTCGAGGCGGGTGGCCACGCAGGTGGTGCGCATGGTGGCGTTGAACACCGTGTCTTCAGAAAGGCGGGCGATGGCGGCCTGGTCGGGGGGCGTTTGCAGGATGGCCTTCATGTCGGCGGCACGCTGGCCGTGCTCGATGGTCGCCATGCGCTCGAAA
>DATJFA010000575.1:0-5768 GCA_035496015.1 Terriglobales bacterium
CACATTATGGCTGCCAAGGCCGTTTGCCTTAAAGAAGCCATGCAGCCGGAATTCAAGAACTATGCCCGGCAGATCGTCACGAACGCCAAGATCCTGGCGGAAGTACTGCGAAATGAAGGCTTTCGCCTGATCTCCGGCGGCACAGACACCCACCTGATGCTGGTGGACGTGTTTGCCAAGGGCATGTTGGGCAGTGAGGCGGAAAAAGCGCTGGGCGAGGCCGGCATCACTGTCAATAAGAACGCCATTCCCTTCGACACTAATCCGCCGCTCAAGCCCAGCGGCGTCCGGATCGGCACCCCGGCCTTGACCACCCGCGGCATGAAGGAAAAGGAAATGCGCCAGGTGGGGCGATGGATCGCCGAGGCGCTTTACCACCGGAACGAACCTGAGGTGCTGAAGCGCGTCCGCAAAGAGGTGTTCGAACTGGCGGAGGCGTTCCCGCTCTATGCTGAGCGCCGCGCCCGCGCCCACGCGGAAGCCAGGGTTTAGGCTGTGCGCGGCCGGTGGCGCACTAAAGCGTTTCTTGCTTGACTGGGTTGCTGCTGCACGCGAGATGCTTCGGCCCGGAAGGGCCTCAGCATGACGCCTTCCTGGCGAACTGGTTGGCGCCACCGCCTGAAACTTGAAACCTTGAAACTTGAAACCTGCGAAACCTTGGAACTTTGAAACCTGAAGCCTTCAACCTTGAAACGCGTGAAACCTTGAAACCTTAGGGTCTATACTCTCCCCGTGAAGATCGCCATAGACATCCGGCGCATTGGCGATTTTGGCGTGGGCACCTATATCCGCAACGTACTGCGCGCCCTGGGCCGCCTGGATCAGGAGACCACTTACATTCTGATTGGGCCACAGGAAAAGTTCCGCGACATTGATCCCCTGCCCCCTAACTTTGAAGGCGTGGCCCTCACGGCGCCGGAGACCTCGCTGGCGGGCTTCTTCGGTTTCCGCCGCATCCTGCGCCACGAACGCTGCCAGCTGGCGCACATCCCGCATCTTTCATGGGCGCCGCAATCACTTCCTTGCCCGTGCATCATCACTGTGCACGATGTGCTGGAGCACATGTACCGCCAACGCGAGCACTCGGGCATTCGGCGCGCCGCTCATTTTCACCTGACCAGACGCGTGCTGCAGGGCGCGGCGCGAATTTTTGCGGTTTCTAATTTCACCAAAAAAGACGTAGAAGCTCTGTTCCGCATCCCTCCGGAAAAAATCGAGGTCATTTACAACGCCATTGACGAGCGCTTCCGCCTGGGCCACGCCACCGACGCCGACCGCCAGTTCATCGCCGAGCGCTACCAGGTGAGTTATCCCTTCATTCTCTATGCCGGGCGCATCAGCCCGCACAAGAATGTCGGCCGCATTATCGAGGCGTTTTCCGCACTCAAGGCGGAATTGGAAAAGGAAGGCAAGTTCCCGGACCTGAAGCTGATCATCATCGGCGACGAGCTCTCCCGCCAACCCGAATTGCGCCGCACCGTGGTACGCAGCGCGGTACAGAATGACGTGCGCTTTCTGGGCTTCGTGCCCATTGAGGTGCTGCGCATCTTTTACGACACAGCCAAGATTTTTGTCTTCCCCTCGCTTTACGAAGGCTTCGGCCTGCCGCCACTGGAAGCAATGGCGCACGGCACGCCCGTAGTCACCTCCAACACTACCTCGCTGCCGGAGGTGGTGGGTAACGCCGCCGTGCTGGTGAATCCGGAAAACCTGTTTGAGATCATGCGGGCTTTGCACCGCGTGCTGCTCGATCAGCCTCTGCGCGACAAGATGAAGCAGCGCGGGTACGAGCAGGCGGCGCGTTTCTCCTGGGAGGTGAGCGCCCGCCGCGTCCTGCAGGCCTACCGCGAGGTGCTGGGCGGAACGCGTCCTGGGCAGCCGCCTGTGGCTGAGCAACAAGCCGTAGTTGCTACCCCACAAAAACCCTCCTCCTAGGCCCCTGTAGCCGGCCTGGGCCCAACCGGGCCCTTTCGCTCCACCCGGACCTTGGGTTAACGGAGCCTATTTTCAGCTACTTAGGAATTCTGCTCTGCTCTTCTCCACTTAGCCCTCCGCTGGCCCTCAACTTGCTTCTAACTAGAAGCGGGGACGATCAGTAGAACTCAGGTGGGGTGATTCGTGCATCGAGAAATGGTAACCGCGTTCCTGATCTCGGCAGTGGCGGCCATTCCGGCTGTGGCACAAGCCCAGCATCAACGACCGCAACCGCCTCCAGTGAAGGTCACTACTCAGCGTCAAATCGCTGATTTACAAAGCATTGTGGCCGGCCTGGAGAGAGCGCAGGCGGAGAACCGGCAGAATTATCGGGCCTATACCTTGGTGCGGGACTATGAGTTGTTCAGCGGCAGTGACCGCCAGCCAAAATCCAGTGTTGTTGCCGAAATCAGCTTTGTACCTCCCAACCGGAAAACTTTTACCATAGACCGAGTAATCGGTGCCCCCCGCGGCGAGAAGGTGGTTCGTAAGATCCTGGAACATGAGGTACAAACCACCGCTGAAGACCACGGCGCCAGTGTTCTTAATCGCGAGAATTACGATTTCGTCTTCCTGGGCATGGCCAACGTAGATGGCCATTCCTGCTATCTGTTGCAGCTTCAGCCCAAGCACAAGCGGGAGGACCTGGTCAGCGGTCGCGGTTGGATTGACGCGGAGACTTACCTTCCACGTTTGATTGACGGCGATCTGGCCAAGAACCCCTCCTGGTGGCTCAAGCGCGTGCACCTGACCCTCAGCTTTGGCGAGGTAGGAGGAATGTGGCTGCAGACTGGAACCCGGGCGGAGGCGGATGTGCGCGTCTTCGGCGAGCACACACTCACGTCCAACGAAATCAACTATCAGACGGGCACTGCCGAGGCCCGCAACCGGCTTCCCGCCGCCAAACGCCGTTCAGCGCGCCATCCTGATCTGCTCGGCGAAGGCGTGTTCGGCCACTAAGAACGCACCGCCTCGGTGGGTTTGGACATGTTCGGGCAAAGGCCGGGAGAAAGGCTTGATGTCCGGACCAGAGTTCGAAAAATGGTCTGCCCGCGTCAACCAACTCTTCAGCAGACCATTCCGAGCCCTTGATTCATAAACTGCCCCCACCCAACGAAAAGCGCTTTGGGCGGGGCACCTGTTGTTTCTTTCGTCGAATTCCCCGTAGTCAATCGAGCTCAGCGTTTGCCGTCGCTGGGCTGCGGGGGAATCTCGGTGGTGAGTGGCGGCTCCATTTCGCTGAGCAATTGGCGACGCAGTTCGGCGAGCAGTTCTGCGCGTTGCGGCCCCTGCAGCTCGCGCTCCAGTTCCTGCAGCGCCAGGGCCACGATGTGGTAATGGTGCAAGCCGCTGTACTCGGGGTCGGAGGTCACCTGCAGCCAGATGCGGTGCAAAAGCTCCAGATCCTGTTGCCGCAGCCGCGGAGTATGTGGTCCCAGGGGATAGATGCGGGCCCGGCCGTCGGGAAAAGCCACTTCCAGCTCCAGGCGGGGACGCGGTTCCGGCAGGCGCTCCCAGGCGTCGCCGGTGAGTTTGCCTTGCTCGTCGGCGGTGAGCTTATTGGAGGCGCCGCAAACGATGCGGATGGAGTCCAGTCGCTGCGCTGTAACCACAATAGCGTCAAAAACGTCGGTCGCGGGCACCACCAGCAGCGACACCGGCTTGCCTTCCTTTTCCGCCGCCGCCACGACCGAAGTGAACAGCTCCTGCTCGTAATGGTCGAACACTTCGTCGGCATCCATCTGTGTGCTGCCGCTGAAGGTGTGCTCGCGGTGGTAGAGTCGCGCCGTCATCACCACTACGTCCTGCTTGGTGGTATCAGTACGCGACAACGTTTGCCGCAGATAATAGAGGTTGCGAGGGTCGCGTACCGTGACCAGGATGTTCCCCGGACGTACGCCCAGCGCTGCACTGCCCAATTCCTGATTGCCATACACGCGGAACTGATCGAGCATTTCCGGCTTGCCCCGGCGTTTTCTGGCCACCTGGTACTCAGAGACAGTGAAAATCGCGAAGAAAACGGCGGTGAAGATCACGCCCGCAATGGTCGCTTCCTGCTTAGTAAACAGATTGATGATGGCGGTCATGAACAGCACCACCGTGATGATCGTCAGACCTACCGGGATTTCTTTTCCAAACAGGTGAAAATTGCCGGGCACCTTCCACTGGCGGTTCTCTGGCTCGGTGTAGCGCAGCACCAGCACCGCCAACCCCTTCATGGCAAAACTCCAGATCACGCCAAAAGCGTACAAGGCGGCCAGCAGGTAGACGTTGCCCCGGCTGAGGATGATGGTGAGCAACTGCAAACCGACGATCAGGTTGATGATGCGGTAGCTGGTTCCATACCGCCTCTGCGGCTTCTGGAACCAGTCGGTCAGCACCCCGTCTTCCGCGACGCGGTTCAACACGCCATTAGCGCCCACAATAGAGGTGTTCTGCGCGCCCGAGAGAATCAGCACCCCGACTATGACCACGAAGGCGTGAAATAGCAACTTGAGCGTGTACGGCCCAACCAGGTACATGGCAATGCCGCTGATCAAGTTGCCGAAGAAACTGGGCCGAACGCTATCGGGGATGATCATCACCGCGAAGAACGAGACGAGGGAGGTGAATAACAGGCTGTAAAGGAAGATCACCAGCCCGGTCTTCTCCAGGTTCTTGAGCTTGGGATGCTCGATTTCGCGATTGACCTGGGCCAAGGTTTCCTCGCCGGACATGGCCAGCACGGAGTGCCCGAAACCTACCAGCAGAATGACCAGGGTCAGCTTGGAGGCCCAACTGCCATATAACCATCCCAGGGATTCGTGGGTCAGGTGAAACGTGCCTGGCGACAGCGGACTGGGAGGCAGAGGAGCCGGGTGCTTAATCAAGGTGATCAGGCACCACACGATCAGCATGACCACCATGACGGTGGTGGTCTTCATGATCTTCATCGCCTTGTCGCTGGATTCGTGAATTCCCTGGATGTTCTTCCACCAGAAATACAGGGACACGAGAGCGGCAAATGCAGCCGCGAAATGGTTCGTGCCCTTCTCGGTGAAATTGATGGGATGGCCCAGGTAGCGCCCGATGTCATCCACGAAGCCGGCGAGGTACTGACCTGCCGACACCGCGCTGATGGGCCCAGTGAGAACATAGTCAAAGAGCAGTGCGGAAACCGAAATCTTGGCCAGGGTGCCGCCCATGGCCTCTTTCACTACGCGGTAAACGCCGCCGCGCACAAACATGGCGCTGGACTCGATGTAGAGAGCCCGCACCGCGTAGCTGAACAGCATGACCGCCAGGATGAACCAGGGGGCGCTCTTGCCGATCACCTTCTCGGCATCGCCGCCTACGTAGTACGCCGACGAGGCCAGGTCGGAAAGGACGATAGCCGCCGCCCTCCAGAAGGAGATAAAGGTCAGCATCACCGTGGTGGCGACGAAAACCTTGGCAGCGGGACGACGGATGCTCGTGCTCGACATTGCTTCTGGGAGTTACTTCAACGGCCGGAACACAGGTTCGCCTTCATGCGTTTGGACAAACGTTGAAGATAACACATCAGGTAGGGGGTTTTCAGCGGTCCAGCGGGCCGGCTTCGTCGCTGGTCTCTTCGTCGCGGCGCTCCAGGAAGGCCTCTGCCCGGCGGAGGCAGGCGAAGAGCCTTTGCGGGAACATGGGCCCCGGCCGCGGGCTGGCTTCGGCGGCGCGCCCAGCGTCCAAGTAGGTGCGGGTAATGCGGTCGTGCCAGCAGAGTGTGTCTTCGTCCAGGAGACACCAGAGAAAGCCCAAACCGAGAGAAACCGCGGAGAGCG
>DATJFA010000576.1:0-4535 GCA_035496015.1 Terriglobales bacterium
GCTGCGCACTGAGCCGCAAATCTGGCTGCGGCACCAGATTCTGATCAACGCATTCGCGCGTTTTGGGCGGCAGTTCGCCCCCGCCGCGCTGGACCTGCTGGCCAGCGAGCCTTCGCAGTACATTCAATGGCAGCTGATGCAGGGCAACATCGAGACGCGCATGGGCCAGCGTTTCCGCACTTACTGGGACATGTGGATCCCGGTGGGCCTGCAGTTTCTGGTGGTCTTCCCCGACCCGGGGCACCAGGGAACGATGAGCGCAGCCGACCAGGAGCAATTGCTGCGCTGGCTGGAGAGCGGCCATCGCCCGCAGGACCGGGTGGTGCTGAACCACATGCTTTATGCGCTGATGTCGCAGACGCGGGGGCGCAATACGCGGCGGCTGCTGACGGTGTTCAACAATCTTTCAGACCGCAACAAAAACTGGTGGATCGTGACGCCGCTGGAGGATCCGTCGGCCGTGCCGCTGCTGAAGTACTACGCCAGCCTGCCTTCGCCTAACGACCAGCATCAGCAACTCGCTGCGCTGGTCGAAAACCTGCAGCGGCAAAACAGCGAGCCGGAAAGAAAGAAGTCCACCTGCTGCGAGCCGACGGCCGCCTGCTTGCGGAGCATGCTGGGGGATGAGAGCGCGCAGCAGACAGAAATTCGTTCGGAGCAAAGCGCCCGCGCCTGGCTGGCCGGCTCTCCCCGCGTGACCACTTATCGCATCAGCTTCTCCGGGCCGCTGAACCGCACCGCGGTTGTTCATCGTCCCGGCAAGCGCAACCAGCATTGGCAATATCTCTACGACTGCTGGCGGCGGACCGATTTGTCGGCGTCGCGCCAAGCCAAGCCCGGGCCGGAGTGAGGCCCCAGAATCCACTCCGCTCTAAAAGGCAGTGACCGTGGCGGGCACCTTCAGCTGAATGCCGTTGCGCTCCAGCAGCAGATGCCGCACCCCGCCAGGTTTGCTGTGGAGCGCAGCGTAGATGCCGCCCCAACTGGCGTGCCTGGTTTCGAGCGCGTCAATGCGGAGCAGCTTGTCGCCAGGGCGGACGTTCTGGACTGAGGTAAAGGCACACATTTTTTTAGCGTCACGCGGAAAAGCAGGTCCTTCGCTGCGCTCAGGGTGACAAGCGTGAACGTTTGTGGATGTGGGGAACTCCGGCAGTAGTGCACGCCAGAGCTCATCGAAGAGGTTCGCGGGTGAGGCGGCCGTCCAGCAGGCGCCAGATGCCGAGGGGGTTGGAATCCTGCAACTCCTCCGGCAGCGCCTGCTGAGGGAAGCCCTGGAAGCAGACGGGGCGGGCAAAGCGGAGAATCGCGAGGGTACCCACAGAAGTGGTACGGCTGTCGGAGGTGGCGGGATAAGGGCCACCGTGGACCATGGCGTGGCAGACTTCCACCCCGGTGGGAAAACCATTAAAGATGATGCGGCCGACCTTGGTTTCCAGGATCTGAACAAGATCTAGGTAATCGTCCAGGTCCTGCTCCGTGCCGTGGATGGTGGCGGTGAGGTGGCCTTCGAGGCCACGTGCCAACTGCAGCAATTGCTCGCGAGTGGAGTAGTTGATGAGCAGGGTGGAGGGGCCGAACAATTCTTCGCCCAGGCTGGGGTCGCGCAGGAATTTTTCGGCGTCGGTTTGGAACACAACTGCCGCCGTGGCGCAACCGCTGCCCGGGGGCGGAGGACCTTCAGCAAGCTTCTGCGCCGACTTCGCCTGCACACGCCGGGCCACGCCTTTGGCATAGGCAGTCTGGATGCCGGGCGTCAGAAAAGTGAAAGATGCAGGTGCGGCGACCAGGTCGCTCAGCTTGCCGGCAAACTTCTTGGCCTGGTCATCATTAGCCAGCAGAACCAATCCGGGCTTGGTGCAGAACTGGCCGGCGCCGAGGGTCATGGAGGCATGGAGGCCGGCGGCGATCTGTTCGCCACGTTCGCGCATGGCGCCGGGAAGAATAAAGACCGGGTTGCCGCTGCTCATTTCGGCGAAAACGGGAATGGGCTCGGGACGCGAGGAAGCCGCAGCCATGAGGGCATGGCCCCCGGCGCGGGAACCGGTGAAGCCCACGGCCTTAATGGCGGGATGCTTCACCAGGGAAGTTCCGATTTCGAAACCGCCGTCAAAAAGCAACGAGAAGACGCCTTCGGGAAGCGAGTGCTCGCGTACGGCTTCGCGCACAGCGCGGCCCACCAGCTCCGATGTGCCGGGGTGGGCGGCATGAGCTTTGACGATGACGGGATTGCCGGCGGCCAGGGCGGAAGCGGTGTCGCCGCCGGCGACAGAGAAGGCGAGGGGAAAATTGCTGGCGGCAAAGACGGCGACGGGGCCGAGGGGGCGCAGCATGGAACGAATGTCGGGCCGGGGCAGCGGCTTGCGCTCGGGCAGGGCCGGATCAATGCGGGCGCCTACCCAGGAGCCTTCCTCGACCAGGCCGGCGAAGAGGCGCAGTTGATTGCAGGTGCGCGCGGTTTCGCCCTGAAGGCGTGCAGCGGGCAGGCCGGTTTCCTGCATGGCGCGCGCGACCAGCGCTTCGGCAACGTCTTCTATATGAGCGGCTATGCTGCGCAGGAATGCGGCCTTAACTTTTCCGGGCAGGCGGCTATAGTCCGGAAAGGCCTCTGCCGCGAGACGCGCGGCCTCGTTCAGCTCCTCCGAAGTGGCGGAGCGGTACGCGGGCTCCAAGCGGCTGGCATCAGCAGGATTAATGGCGTGAAACGCGGGGCCCCGCCCCGAGGCAACGCGGGAGCCGAGAAGCGAGAGTCCCTGCAGTTCCGTGCCGATCAGTGTGGGACTTCTATCGGGCATAGCTCACTTGCCTGGTGGGAGTGCGGCAGTAGGCAGGCCGGTTGGCCAGCGCACGACGAATTGTTTCCAGTGTGTTCCGCAATTCCTCTCCCGCAAGCTCCAGGCGGGGCGGACGGACGCGAGCGCTGCCCATGCCCGCCTCCTGCTGGACCAGTTTGATTAGCTGCACGAACTTGGGCACCGTATCCATGCGCAACAGGGGCAGGAACCAGCGGTAGAGTTCGAAGGCTTTGTCGTTTTCGCCCTTCGCGGCAAAGTGAAAGAGGGCGACGGACTCGCGCGGCAGAGCATTGGCAAGCCCGGCGACCCAGCCCACCGCGCCCATGGCGATGCCCTCCACAATTTCATCGTCCACGCCGACGAACAGGGCAACGCGATCGTCCAGAAGTTCGCGAATGGCGGTGACGCGCCGCACGTCGGTGCTCGACTCCTTCACCGAGGCCAGGTTCTCGTGTTCGCCGGCAAGCTCCTGGATGTGTTCGGGAAGGATATCGGTGCCGTAAGCCACCGGGTTGTTATAGAGAATGAAAGGCAGGCTGGAAGCCTTGAGCACAGCGGTGATGTGCGTTTTAATTTCGCGCCAGTCGCCCTGGTAGACATAAGGAGGCAGCACCATAAGCCCATGGCAGCCGAGATCGGTAAGGGCCTTGGCCAGGTCCACGGCCTCCCGAGTGCTGAGCGACGAGATGGCGGCCACGACGGGCACGCGCTTGCCCACCGCCTTGATGCAGGCCTTGACGATGGCGAGCTTTTCGTCGAAGGCGAGAGTGGCGCCTTCACCGAGGGAGCCCAGAGGAACGATTCCGGTGCAGCCGTTATCCACCAGCCAGGAGCAATGCTCCTGAATAAGGGAGAAGTCCACCTTAAGATGGCTGTCAAAACAGGTAGTAATAGCGGGCATGACGCCCTTCCATTCCATGGTCAGCTCCTCAACGCAGGGTTGTGCAAGGTTTCAGAATCCGTACGAGCAGCCGCAACCAGGCTCTCGACGCGCACGGGAAAAATGGGCGGCCGGACGGATTCCGGTTTCCACTCCAGCAGAAATTCCAGAGCGGGCCCGCATACCCGGCCCTGGCACGGCCCCATGCCGCAGCGCGTAAGCAGCTTGGCGGCGCGCCAGGAAGCATGCTCGCGCAGGCGGGAGAGGGAGACATCCTCGCAGCGGCAGACCAGGGTTTCTGGCCGCGGCAGCTCTTTTAATTCCGGGCGCAGGGCAAAGGCGCGCTCCAGGCCGGCGGCGAAGCGGCGCATCCTGTTGCGATTTGCAAACAGGCGGCGAGCGGAGTCGAGGCGCCCGGCCGCGGCGTAGCCTGCAATCTGGCCTTCCAGCAGCGACAACTCTAGACCGCCGATGCCCGTAGGCTCGCCGGCGCAGTAGGTGCCGGGCACGGTGGTCTGCTGCAGGTCGTCCACGCGAACTCTTCCATTCTCGACAGCGCAGCTTAGCAGGGCGGCAAGCTCGGTGTTGGGCACCAAATGGAAGCCGCAGGCCAGGTAGTCGCAGGGCACGCTCCAGGTCCTGGCGCCGCGGCGCAGGGTCACGCTTTCCAGTTTGTGCTTGCCTTCGGCAGCAACGGGCCAGCAACTCGTCAAATACGAAATGCCGAGCAACTGCCGGCGCAGAGAAAGGGCGTCCTTCAATTTAGACGGGAGTCGCCAGAGGCTGAGCGCGAATGGGACCAGCTGTTGCCACGATGCTTGCTCGGCAATGAGGCGGAGATCGGCGCCATATTGTTTGAGGTG
>DATJFA010000577.1:0-9655 GCA_035496015.1 Terriglobales bacterium
GACCCGCCTCCACATTTCATGGAGCACTCAATACGTGGGCACCGGCGCCCTCGCCTGTGCGGGGCGAGGGGAGCTCGCCTGAACACGACACCGGGGCACCGTCCTGGAGGACAGCCGAGGGCGGCTGTCCCTACACAATAAGTTGGCTGTTCGGATTTATCTTTCGGAAGCGGGCACCAGCAGTGGCACCGGTTCGGTGGACGCCGCGGTCTTGGCCGTCGCAACTCCCGGCAACTCATCCCCGCGGAAATAGCGCCCGTGCTCCGCGCGCATCTCCGCCATGGCCACCATCGGCTTGCCGTAGTCGTTGCGCGCATTCCAGAAGAGGAAGCCGATTCCACCCTCCTCTTTCGCTACCCGGACTTGGGTGATGATGTACTTGTCCGAATAGGTGCGGGTGCGCCAGCCAAAAGCCTGCAGCCAGGGCCGCAGCACCACTCCCGTGGTCTTGGTATCGCGGCGGAAGCGCGCCATGGACTCGCCGATGAAGTGCTCTGGCGCGTCGCCCGGGTGGGCATAACCGTCCATTCCAAAGAAGTGAGAGGGGTAAATCATGGGCGAAAGCACGTCACAGTGCAGCGCCATGGCCGGAATGTCCTGCCCGGTGTGCGCCAGGTCCACCGGGCGCTGCCAGGCCATGACCCCAAACACGTCTAGCGAAAGCAGCACGTGCAAAGGGTGGATTTGAGCGTAAGCGTTAGTCAGGAAGTGGGTTATCACGTCCGAGCGATGCCAGTCCGGATGCGTGGTCTGGAACTCGAATTTGGCGTCCTTCTGGTCGCCCTCGGCGGGAAAACGCACGTAGTCAAACTGGACTTCATCCACGCCCGCCTCGGCCGCCGCCTTGGCCAGGGCTATGTCATACGCCTGTACCTCGGGATGCGAGGGATCGGTCCATACCAGCTTGCCGTTTTCTCGCCAGGGCTGTCCGCTGCGGCGAGAGCGAACCGCCAGTTCGGGGTGGCTCACCACCAGCCGCTCATCGCGAAAAATCGCGATACGGGCGATGCTGTGCATGCCTAAAGAGTGCAAGTAACGGGCTAACTTAGGTAGGTTGCGAATCACCGGCCGGCGCGCCGGCGAGTTCAGGGCATGCGGGAAAGGGATGTTTACGATGCCGTCGCTATCTTTAATGTCGAAAACCACCGAGTTGCCGCCCATCTCCCGCCAGCGGTTGATGATGCGCATCCCTTTTTCGCTGCTGGCCATGGCTCCGGTCAGGTAAACGGCGCGCACTTCAAAGTCGCGTTTCACTTCGACCGGCCGTTCCAAAATGGGACCCGACAGCATCCCGGGGACAATAATCTGCTCTCCCGGATGCAGAAAGTTTCCCCGCAAGCCATTGTTGGCTTGGCGCATAGCCGTTTCCAGCTCGGCCACCGTCATGAATGAAGTGTGCGGCAAATAAGCGCGCGCTACGGAGGGGAGACTTTCGCCGCGCTTTACTTCGTGCCAGGATTCACCTGGCTGAAGCACTCGCGGAGCAGGCGAGGCGGCAGATACTCTTGTCCCGCTGGCCGGCTGGCTGGAGCCGGTGCGGACTATGCCCGCCTGTGGCGGGGTAGCAGCATCAACAAATTGCGGCGTTTCGTTCCAAATAACTAACGCCAGGACCAGAAAACAAGCACCCAAAAAGACCAGGCCGATTTGACGCAACCATCACCGTCCCCACTGCTAGAGCCCACAGAACCATCTGCATACTACGCCATTTCAACGGCCTGCTCTGGTTACCCCAGTACATTGGACGCTGATTCTGCTTCCCAGGATGCGCAAAGCTTTTCTTCTTTTCTCCGGGAAACCTCGGAAAATCGAATGACATTTTTTGTCGTTTCATCATCTAAGCGTTTAAGAGGCAAGCCCCGGGTGGCCCGCTGAGGATGGCGAGTGAGTTGCAACGGGACTTAGGTAGCTTTTAACTGCTTGCGTCCGCTGGTGCGGCCACAAGTCATCTCCCAGGACGGCCCCCTGAACGAAAATGGGGCCGGGAAGAGTATGCGAACAGGCTTAAATACCGCACTTGACCCTACACGCCGCAGTAACGACGCGCAGGAGTTTGAAAATTTCCTGCGCCGTAAGATCGTCGGCCAGGACGACGCTGTCCTCAAAGTCACCGAAATCTACCAGATGTTTCTCGCTGGCCTGAATCCTCCGGGACGGCCCGTGGGCAACCTGCTGTTTCTGGGGCCCACCGGGTCGGGCAAGACCCGGGTGGTGGAGGCGGTGGCGGAATCGTTGTTTGGCGACCCTCGCGCCTGCATCAAGATTGACTGTGCCGAGTTCCAGCACAGCCACGAGATCGCCAAACTGATTGGTTCGCCCCCCGGTTACCTTGGCCACCGCGAGACTCATCCGCTGCTGACCCAGGAAGCCCTCAACCAGTGGCACAGCGAGAAGCTGAAGCTTTCGCTGCTGCTGTTTGATGAAATCGAGAAGGCGTCCGACGCGCTGTGGCAGTTGCTGCTCGGAATTCTCGACAAGGCCAACCTGACGTTGGGTGATAACCGCCGTGTGGATCTTTCCTCCTGCGTCATTTTTATGACGTCGAACCTGGGCGCCGGCGAGATGAACGATCTGATGACCGGCGGCATGGGATTCGGGCAGCTGCCGACTTACGATCTGCACCTCGATGACAAGATCACGCGCACGGCACAGGAGGCCGCGCGGCGCAAGTTCTCGCCCGAGTTCATGAATCGCATTGACAAGGTGGTGGTGTTCAAGTCGCTGCGTGAGGAGCAGTTGCGCCAGATTCTGGAAATCGAACTGGGCATGGTGCAGCAGCGCATCCTCATGGCCACCGGCAACAATCAGTTCGTGTTTACCTGCAGCCAGAAAGTGAAGGATTACCTGCTGCAGGAGGGCACCGACCTGAAATATGGCGCCCGCCACCTGAAACGCGCCATCGAACGCAACATCGTGTTTCCTCTGGCCAATCTGGTAGCCACCGGGCAAGTGCGCCTGGGAGATTTTGTGCGCATTGACATGGGGCCGGAAGGCCGCATGACCTTCACCAAAGAAGCAGAAGGCGCCATGGTGCCGGTGCTGCTGGAGAAGTTTGGGCCGGAAACGGCGGTTCCTGCCGCCGCCCGCGCTGCCCGCTCTGCCGGTAACCGCCGGGAAGCGGGAGCGTCGTTGCTCGATCACAAGTAAAACATCCGCGAACCTGCGGACCACGGGCGCCGAACCTGGCGCCCGTTTTGTTGTAGGCAGTAGCCAGTACCCAGTCTCAGCGCCTGCACGTTGTGGTGCATTGATGGAATTTAAAACTGGGAGCCGTAAAATTGGTAGTGGCCAGGTTGTGAGATGTTCCAGCTGGGTACTGGGTACTGGATACTAACAACCACTTCACGCCCCCTGCTTCAGCTCCACCAGCACCAGCTTTGCCACCGACTTAAGGGTTTCAAAGACGCCCACGCCCTGGAAGGCGACAGCCTCAATCACCGGCTCGTCCTTCTTCAGCAGTTCTTTTTTGAGCGTATCCGCCGGCATGGCATTGGGCAGGTCGCGCTTATTGAGTTGCAGCACGTAGGGAATGCGGTTGAAGTCGTAGCTGTGTTCCTTCAGGTTCTCCTGCAGGTTTTCCAGCGCCTCCACATTGGCGTCCATGCGCTCTTCCTGGGAGTCGGCCACGAACACTACGCCATCCACGCCGCGCAGGATCAGCTTGCGGCTGGCGTCATAGAACACCTGCCCGGGCACGGTATAGAGATGGATGCGGGTCTTGAAACCGCGCACAGTGCCCAGGTCCAGAGGCAGGAAATCGAAGAAAAGGGTGCGCTCGGTCTCGGTGGCCAGCGAGATCATTTTGCCCTTCTGCTGCTCCCCGGTGCGCTCGAAAATCCACTGCAGGTTGGTGGTCTTGCCTCCCAGCCCAGGACCGTAATAGACGATCTTGCAGTTAATCTCCCGGGCTGCAAAGTTGATAAAGCTCAAACCGTCGCCTCAGCGCCGGGCGCGTCCACAAACCCCGGCGTCTTTACCTTTCTAGCCTTTTTTAGAGCAGAGAACTTTTTATATCACAGGTTTGCAGTGGAAGGCAGGTACCTGCGCTTATTACTTAAGGTCGGGCTACCGCCTCGGCGGCTGGGCGGGGAATGCCGCTAACGTCCTGGCGGCAAAGGATAATAGCCGTATTTGGCGGTGATCTTAAGATTGGGGTGGTCCACCCTGACTTCGATATCGCGATAGCCGCCCGCCCCCGCCGCCTTCGCGGTATAGCCCAGCGTGTACTGGTTGCGCGCCTCGCGCGTCAGTTCGGCATACGCCTGCTCGAGGGTCTTTTGCGTGAAAGCAGGGAACACCTGGCCGCCCGTGGCCGCCGCGTACTTGGGCAGAATATTGCTGTAGCCGGCGTTCACCAGCGGAATGTGTACGCGCTCCGCGGTCTTGTAGCCCGGAATTGCCGACCCGCTAACTGCCACGGCATAGACAGAAATATTGTGCGTCAGCAGGAACTGCATTACTTCGCGGTAGCTGGCACTGCTGTCAATCTCGCGTCCATCGCTGACAATGAAGATCACCTTGCGCCGGTCGCGCTGGCGTTTGCTTAAATCCAGCGCCGCCTGCAGCAAGGCGTCGTTGAGCACATGCGAAATCCGCGCCGGTGGAGTCTGCGCCATCGCTCCCTGGTCCACCGGCAGCCCGTTGATGGTGGGCCGGGAATTCAAGGGCCCGCCGCTGAACGACGGGCCTCCGGTCTCGCCCTCTTCCGTGTCCTTGAGCATGGCCAGCGTTCCGTCCAGCTTCTTGTTGACGGCGGTAAAGTCCAGCATCCGCTGCACCACGTTGCTGTAGGTATAAAGCGAGACTTCATCGTATTGGCTGAAAGCGCCCTCCAGCGCAGTCAGGCTTTCCTTTACCTTGCGGAAGGCAACGTTGGGAACTCCCGTGTCTATGATCACCGCGGCCGACAGCGGAAAGGGGTCGGCGGTGAAGAACTTTACAGTCTGCTTAACGCCATTCTCGTAAACCGAGAAATTCTTAGACAACAGCCCCGGAACCAGGTGGCCGGAATCATCCTTCACCGTTACCGGCACCACCACAAAGTTTACGTTCGTGGTGTAAGTGTAGAGCTGGTCCCGCGAACTAAATGACGTATCGGGCACGCTGCCCGCCGGTACGGTAGTAATTTCCGGGTGTGGCGGCGGGGTGTTCGCTGGGGGTTGATCCACCGGCGTGGTGATGGGAGGAACCGGCGCCGGCGGCGCCGTTCCCGGTTGCGCGGGTGGCGTAGAGGGCAAGGGCTTCCCGCCCGGGAAGGTAGGCGCGGGCCGGCTGGCAGAGGGCGCATCGGGGATGTTCTGCTGGTCCTGATCTGCTGCCGGCTGGCTTTGATCTCCTGCCTGAGGGGGGCTGGCCGCTGGTTTCTGCGAGGACTCGGCTTGCGATTGAGCCAGCAATGGGGCTGAACACAGGCCGACTATCACCAAAGTAATCCCGACCCAGCGCCAACTGCCCGGCTTTACCATTTTCCCCGGCCGCCTCTCCCCAGCTTCGCTTTTTATCGCATAGCCGGGTCCGCTTCCTGCATCTTAGAATAGCAAGAGCTACCCTAATAATAGCTGAGCCAGCAGGCGTCGGGGATGACCAGAGTCGCAGCCGTGAGTGATAAGCTCCCGCAGCCTGCGGCGATGCAGCCGATACTGCAAGCTGCCGCCGTTCAGCTTAGGAGAGGTCCGCATGTTCCGTAGCCAGGCCCTTCGCATGTTGATGGCCCTGCTGCTTTTAGGGCTGTCTTGGCCGGCGCTGGCCGCGCCCGCCCAGCAATCCTCCTCGCCACCTGCTTCCGACCAGCAGGACAGCAATCAATCCGTCTCCACTTTGCAGGTCAATGTAAACGTCGTGAACTTGTTCTTCAATGTAAAGGACAAGCACGGCACGCTCATTCCCGACCTCAAGCGCGATGATTTCAAAGTCATAGAAGATGGACGCCAGCAGACCATCAAGTACTTCACCGCTGAAACCGACCAGCCGCTCACGCTGGGCATTCTGATTGACAGCAGCGTCAGCCAGCAGCGTGTGCTGCCCATGGAGCAGGAAGTGGGCGCCGCCTTCCTTAACGAAGTCCTGCGCCCCAAGGACGAGGCTTTTGTCATCAGCTTCGACGTGAATGTTGACCTGCTGCAGGACTTCACCAACTCCACCCGCCTGCTGCGTACCGCGCTCAACCAGGCCAAGATCAACGGTGGCGGCGGTTGCGGCGGCATCCCCGGGCTCGGCGGCGGGCCGGTGCCTTGCACCAATCCCAAGGGCACCCTGCTTTACGATGCCGTGTACCTGGCCGGCCACGACAAGCTCTCCAGCGAAGTCGGCCGCAAGGCCATGATTATCCTCACCGATGGCGAAGACCAGGGCAGCCAGGAAACCATTCGCCAGGCCATTGAGCAGGCCCAGAAGGCCGATTCCATTTGCTACGTCCTGCTCATCGCCGACCGCGGTTTTTACGGCATGGGCGGCTATTCCGGCGACCGCTCCATGAAAGAGCTGGCGCAGGAAACCGGTGGCCGCGTCATTGAAGTGGGCAACAAGCCGGAAAAGCTCAAGCAGGCTTTCGACCAGATCGCCAACGAGCTGCGCACCCAGTACAGCATCGGCTATACCCCCAGCAACGCTAAGCGCGACGGCAGCTTCCGCCGGGTGGAGGTCAAAACCAAGGAAGGTTACAAGGTGCAGTGTCGCTCTGGGTATTACGCGTTGCCGCCGCGCGGCGAAGGGGAATAGCGGAAGAACCAGGACTCAGGAGTCACAAGCGATCTCGAAATAAAGCACCTCATTCGGGTGTGGCGCCCCCTTGGGCGAAAAACCCCAATATCCTGTGGCTCTGGACGGCGCGAGCCGCGCCAGCTCCCCGGGGGAAGAGGGTGTTGAATCGCTCCCTACCAAGCCCGAAGGGCGAAATAGCTCTTAGCCCAGGGCGTAAGCCCTGGGACTGGCGCAGAAAATAATGAAGAGCCCCGCAGGGGCGGCACCAAAACACGAACCCCGGGTCCTTCGTGGGCGAATCCCCCGCTAAGGTGCTCAGAGCCCTGGCTCCGGCTTACTTACTTGCTGGGAGCGTAATACCCGCGGCGGGCGCGCACGTGCATGTCTTTGTGATTCTCGGCCAGAATCTCAATGGCATGATAGGCGCCGTCGCGCTTGAAGTTCACGGGCCGGTAGGAGAGCGCGTACTGGCTGCGTAGTTCGTCTTGAATCTGGGTAAAGGCGTCGGTGACGTCTTCCACTTTGAAGGGGAAGAAGGCGCGTCCGCCGCTGGCGTCGGCAATGCGCTCCAGCACCTTGTCGCCGTGCGTCTTCATGCCGCTGATGTTGGTGCTGATGGTGTAAACGATCACCTCGGCCCGTTGCGCCATCTCAATGGCTTCTTCGCGGGTCACGTGGCTCTGATTGTCCTCGCCGTCGGTGAGCAGGATGATGGCACGCCGTACTGAGCCCGTGTCCCTGGTCTTGGCCAGCTTGTCGCGGCAGGCGTAGTAGAGCGCGTCGTACATGGCCGTGCCCCCGCCTGGACGCAGCATGCGCACTCCCTTGGAGAGCGCCTCGGTGTTGTCGGTGAAGTCCTGCGTCACTTCCGGGGTAGTGTCGAACCCGATGGTGAACGCCTTGTCGAAGCTGGGCCGGATGATCTGGTTGAGGAATTCAATCGCTGCTGCCTGCTCGAACTTGAAGCGGTCGCGCACCGAGTTGCTGGCGTCAATCAGCAGGCCCACGCGCAGGGGCAGGTTGGTCTCGCTGCTGAAGCTCACTACCTGCGACTGCAGCTGTCTGTCGTCCAGCACGCGAAAATCGTTCTTCCTCAAGTCCTTCACGTAGCGCCCGTGCTTGTCGGTCACGGTGAAGATGACGTTGACCTCATCCACCCGCTTGCGAATGGTGGTGACCGAAGGATCTTGGTCTTCGTTATCCGGCGGCGCAGGTTTGGGCGCGGCCGCTGGCGGAGCCGGACTGGCCTCGGGTTCTGCCGCCGGTGGCGCCGGCTGCGCGCTTACCGATTCCGGAGATGCTGGCGTTGAGGTGTTCGGCGCGGCTGGTTGCGTAGCGCTGTTCGGCTGAGGCTGAGGGGGCGGCGCCGGCTTGGCCGGCTGCATTTGCCGCATTTTCACTGCCGAGGGGGCGGAGGGCAGATCCTGGTTGTTCTGAGGGGAGCTGTTTTGAGTGGAACTCTGGGTCGAGTTCTGTCCCAGGCCCACAGCCAAAGGCAGCAGAAGGAGCACCCCAACTCCAAGAACTATGGCCCTGCGTGTCATCCTGATTGCCCATTATAGCCGCTGGCGTGCCGCACGCGACCCAGGAAATCCAGCAACTCTGGGGGTAAAGGACGGGAAAACGAGAGTGCCTGTCCCGTCCGCGGATGGCTGAATTCCAGGGCTGCCGCATGAAGAAAGTTCCGGTCTGGAGACAGGGGTTGCGGTCCCGGTGATTTGCTGGCTGGTGGACGCAACTCGCGCGGCGCGCCGTAAAGTGTATCGCCGACCACGGGATGGCCCAGGGAAGCCAGGTGGACGCGGATCTGGTGGGTGCGCCCGGTGTCAATCTTCAGGTCGAGCAGGCTGAACTTGCCGAATTCGGAGTCAATGCGCTCGCGCACCTTGTAGTGGGTGACGGCTTCCCGCCCGCCGCTGCGCCGCGTGGTCATGCGGGTGCGGCGAATGCGGTCGCGGCTGATGGCGCTCTTAATCGTGCCTGCTTCCTGCTTCAACCAGCCGTGTACCAGGGCGATGTACTGCTTACGCACCTGGCGCCCGGAAAACTGCGCCGCCAGCCGCCGGTGGGCGAGATCATTTTTGGCCACCACGATCAGCCCGCTGGTAGCCCGGTCCAGGCGGTGCACAATCCCGGGCCGCAGTTCGCCGCCGACGCCCGAGAGTTGGCCAAAACGGTGCAGCAGCGCGTTCACCAGGGTGCCGCGGTTGCGCTCATCTTCCGTTGGCCCCGCGCCGGCGTGGACCATCATCCCGGCAGGCTTATTTATGACGGCCAGCTCGTCATCTTCGTACACCACATCCAAAGGAATTTCTTCCGGCATGGCGCGCAGCGGTGGTGGTGTGGCTGAACCCAGCACCTGGATGCGCTCGCCGCCCTTCAGCTTCAGCGAAGGCTTAGCGGCTGCCTCATTCACCAGTACCTTGCCTTCGCCGATAAGTTGCTGCACCCGCGCCCGGCTTACCTCCGGCAGTTGCGAAACCAGGAACTGGTCCAACCGCCGCCCGGCGTGTTCAGGTGCGACTTCAAACGTGGAGGTTGAACCGTGGCGGGGCATGGCCCATCATTCTCGCACGGCCCCGGCGGGCGGAGACGTTGCGGGCAACGTCTCTACCCATGTATTTGGCCGGCAACAACGATCACAATTACGAGTAGAGACGTAACTTGTTACGTCTCTTTGTTACATCATCAGTCCGCAATGAAATGCGAGGGATCGCCAATCGCCAGACCTCACGCACTTCTGGCTACCGCCGCGCTCTCGATGAATTCGCGGATGTAGGAATTAACCAGCTCCGGCTGTTCGTGAATGACCCAGTGCGAACCGTCGGGCACCCGGCGCACGGTTAGCTGGGGCACGAACTCCTCCAGGCCGTTCAAATTTCCGGTGAGCAGGTAGGGATCTTTTTCTCCCCAGATCACCAGGGTGGGAACCGCGATGTGCGGCGCTTGAACTTGC
>DATJFA010000578.1:0-4574 GCA_035496015.1 Terriglobales bacterium
CATATTTAACAAGTACTGGGCCCGGGTGGCGAAGGTGACCATTGTGGCCGATACGCCCTATCAGGATGCGGAGGAGTTCTGGCACAGCGATGCTGCTCTGCAGCACAGAGTGGTCGAAGTTTTTTGCGGCGCCGGCGTGAAGGCCCTGGTCGCCTATAAAGTTCCCAAAAACGTGCGCACAGCGGGCTGGCAGAAAGCGGGAAGATCGGATTACTACGTTTTGCCCTGTAGGGACGCGTTGTCCGCGCCGTAACGCGGCAGAATGGCCCGGCTTTCCCTTATGCCGTAGCCAAGCTGCCCTGGTGTAAACTCGCGTTTCTGCCTGTGAAATCAATGATGTCGGACAGTTTGGCTCGCCATCTGCTGAAGGGTGTTGGCATCGCCTCAGTTCTCCTTGCTATTGCCGCGCTGACGTCGGTTGTGCTCCTGCTGCTTTCCAGTTGGCTTCTGCGGAGGGAGGGCCTGCTTGATCCCAGAGCGTCGCAGGTCAAAACACTTCTTGATGCCTTCCATCAACTAGCCCGCAGAAAAACGCTGGCTGTGGTGGCGGTTGTTCTTGCCTGCCTGCTGGCCCGCGCCGCCCTAATTCCCATCCTGAAAGTTCCCGCTCCCAAGGATCACGACGAGTTCAGCTATCTGCTGGCCGCCGACACCTTCGCGCACGGCCGCCTGACTAATCCCACCCACCCGATGTGGATGCACTTCGAAACCATGCACGTGAATTTCTTGCCCACGTACATGTCCATGTATCCGCCGGGGCAGGGTTTTGTGTTAACGGCGGGACAACTGCTCGGCCACCCCTGGATTGGAGTCTGGCTGAGTACGGCGCTGGCCTGCGGTTTGATCGTGTGGATGCTGCAAGCCTGGGTGCCGCCGAAGTGGGCGCTGCTGGGAGGCGTGCTGGCTATCCTGCAATTTGGGCTTCTGAGTTATTGGGCTAACTCGTATTACTGCACTTCGTTGCCTGCCATCGGCGGAGCGCTGGTGCTGGGAGCTTTCGGGCGACTGAAGCGGCGTCCGCGCGCATTTCTGGGAGGCGTGCTGGCGTTCGGTGTCGGAGTACTAGCCCTGAGCCGCCCCTATGAAGGACTGGTTTTTTCTCTCACCGTCGCCGTGGCGCTGCTGGCCTGGATGTTTGGCAAGCGTGGGCCGCACCCGCACATCACCCTGAAGCGAGTGGTAGCGCCGGCGGCGCTGGTGCTGGCGGTTTTCGGCGCCTTTCTCGCCTACGACAACTGGCGTGTTTCAGGGAATCCACTGCTGATGCCTTACCAGATCAACCAGCGCACCTACAAAGTGGTCTCTTTGTTTGCGTGGCAACCCCCGAGGCAGCCGCGGCCCGTGTACCGGCACGCGGCCATGCGCGACTTTTATGCCGGGTGGGAAATTGCCGAGTACCGCAACACCATGACCCACGGCATTCTGCACGCCACCTGGATAAAATTCGAAAGATACACGTGGTTTTACTTCGGTCCCTTGTTGTTTATCCCTCTGCTCGCCTTGCCATGGGTGATCAGAGACAAACGCATTCGCTTGCTGCTGATCGTGGCGGCCGTGGGAGCGGTGGGACTCGATATCGAAACCTGGAGCAATCCGCATTACGCAGCCCCCATGGCGGCGGCAATATTTGCCATCGCGGTGCAGAGCATGCGGCATATGTATTACTGGAAGTGGCAGGGCAAACAGGCGGGAAGGGCCGTGGTGTTCGCGGTGGTGTTGGGCAGCTTTCTGATTGACGCCGGTTGGGTCGGCGCTATGACGGTGGCCATCAACTCGTTCGAGTTCGACAAGGCCATAGATAAGCTGGTGAAGATTGATTACGACTACGCCGGCAACCAGCAACGGGCTGCCGTCTTACGAAAAATGCAACGTATGCCCGGCGATCAGCTTGTCATCGTTCACTATAGGCCAACCCATTTTGTGCACATGGAGTGGGTTTACAACCGGGCCGATATTGACCATGCCAAAGTGGTTTGGGCGCGCGATATGGGCGAACAATGCAATGAAGAGTTGATCAGTTATTTCCGGAATCGCCACGTGTGGCTGGTCGAGGCCGATGACATTCTGGCGCGGGTCGAACCTTATTTTTCAGGGGTGGCTCAGGCAGGCTCCGACGTGCCAAATCTGCGCTCTGGCAGCAGGGAAGGCCAGCCTGCGCCCGCAAGCCGGCGTTCACCTTCGGTGTGCCCCGAAGTTGTCTACTGAGGGCTGGCAGCGGCGGGAAGGGCTGCGGTTCCGCGCAAATCGTAGAGATAAGTGGCGGCGCCCGCGCTGGTAAACGAGGTGAGACGCCTGGCGCCCAGCGCATCGAAGTAGAATTCGATCTCCCTGGCCTCGCTCGCCCCGGTGCCGTGAGTGTGCGAGAAGACCACCCACGTACGGCGTCCACGCAAGCGGTTCAAGTCAGATTCATAATCGTGAAGATCGTCGCCGGTGGCGGTGCCGATTATCGTGTTGCCGCGAGGGAATGAAGTATCCCGCTCTGAGTAGTACTCCCAGGCAGGCTCCGACTCGGAAAAGACATAGATCAGGTCGCCGGGCTGCTCATGAGCGCGCAAGTACGCGCGAACCGGCTTGATCTCTTCCGGAAGCATGATTCCAGGACGGGCAATTTCTGTGTGGGGCTTGGCGAAGTGGTGCAGCACATAGATGCCTGGGTCGAGAAACAGCAGCGCAACCAGAACCACTCCCACTGCAGGCAGATAATCCTGCGCTGCAGCGCGAATCACCGCCGCGCCCTCCGCCATCAGCAGCACGGCCGGGGGCACCAGAAACAGCGCCAGCCTTCCCCCAAACGGATACTTGTGTGCTCCTGAAGCCAACAGCGTTGGAACCACAGGGCTGAGCAGGAGAAAAAGGCGTTGGCGATTGTGGCCGTACATGGAGATGCAACCGACGAGAAACACAAATGCCGCTAAACCGGCAAATTGCAGTGCTGCGGTGCCGCTGAAAAATCCGAAGAAGCTGTCCACGAACCATTTGAAATCGGTTACGGATCGCGGGGGAAGGGGCATGAAATTTTCCTTCCAGTAATCCAGCAGCACAGCATCCTGGGCCAACTTGCGCAAGGCAATCGCATAGCATGCGGCAAGACTCGCCACCCACATGAGAAAGGCCGGAGAAAGTCGGAGCAGCTTGGTCCAATCTTTTTGCGCGATCAGCGCTATGGAGAGGGTAGCGCCCATGCCCGCCAGCACGAAGGTGGCAGGATGCGATATCCATATGGCGACTGCGCCCGCTAAGCCGAATGCCACCACCTTTAACGGTTTCCACCTGCCATCGCTGCCCTCGATAGCCAGGAAATAAAGCAAAATCGCAACCGCCACGTCACAAGAGTATTGCTTGAGTTCCGAAGAGTAGTAAATCAGCGATGGGGAGATGGCGAACAGGCCGAGCGCGATAGGTATGGCGATGCCACTGATCGCCCTGGTGGCAAGTTTATAAAACAGCAACACGGAGGCAATGCCGGCCACGAGTGGCAGCAGGCGTAGAACATATTCGCTCGAGCCCAAGCGCAGAGAGGCCAGTTTTTCCAGCAGCAGAAAGATAATGGGCGCGCCCTGGTGATTATCGAGAGGCCGGAGCAGTCCTGCCCAGGGGCGATGAAGGATGTTCAGCGCCAGGTAGGCTTCATCGAGCCACAGCGACCGGTTCAGCAGGTATTCGAGCACACGCAACAGGCAGCCGAGACCTACAGCCGCCCAGGTAAGCTTCAGCAGGGCAGGGTTAGACAGGAATCCAGCCTGAGAGGCGGCCGGAGCGGAAGCCGAACCGTGGATCACCTTTGCCGGCTTAGGAGTAACGGTAAACAGATTCATCGCAGACGAGCACAGCAGGAGGGAAACGAGCCCAGAGAGCCACCCTTACTGTTTTATGGTCACCATCTGTATGACCCAGTAGCCGCCTGGAGAGACGGGCGCAGTGGCGGAGTAGGCCCCGGCCGTGGCTGCTGGTTTATCTTCGGCCAGGTCGGAATCATGGGTGGTGATGATGCGGGCAGTAAAGCCCGAGCCCGGGCCGGGCGTGCCAGTGGCGATGGTATCGGCGGCAAAAATCACCTCGTTGGCGGCCGTGGTGGTGACTGGGCCGCAGCTGGCCGTGGTGCTGCTGCCGACGGCGGCTGCAGTCACGTCTACCGGGCTGGTGGTGCTTGCGCCCGAGTATTCCAGAACGCGAATATCGGGGTAGGCCGCCGCCTGGCTGAAGGTCACGGTTACCGTATTGCTGCCGCCCTTGATGTTTTTGGCGTAGTAGATGGACTGGCGTGCTCCCGAAGCGGTAGTTGGCCCCACGGCCAGGAGGTAAGTGTTTCCCAACGAATCGGTGACAGAAGAGACCGAGGAGGTGGTGTCATTCCAGCCCACCACTACGAGGTTAAAATTTCCCGCCGTTTGAGTCTTCGTTAGTGGGCCGACCGCAACTGTGGCGAAAGACCCCTGTGGCGTAGCGGCGGCAACCTGGACGAAGGTGATGGGATTGCCGGTGGAAGTAGTGTAGGTAAAGCCGTTCGTCAGGGTTCCGCTCGGTCCACCGCTGTTAGTGACCACTACGTTGACCGCGCCAGCGGCGTGCGC
>DATJFA010000579.1:0-8229 GCA_035496015.1 Terriglobales bacterium
CTGCCCACTACTCCTGCCTCTGTACAATGGCCACGTGTTTGCCCGGCGTACCAGCTGGAAGTTGGCGCCCAATCGCCTGACGCAGGCGCTGCAGCAGCAGCGCGCCGCGGGTGCGCACGTTCTCGACCTCACCGAATCCAATCCTACCCGCTGCGGCTTGCGCTATGACGCGCCGGAAATCCTTTCCGCGCTGGCCCAGCCCGAGTCCCTGCAATATCAGCCCGATCCCAATGGTTTGCGCAGCACGCGCCAAGCTATCGCCGCGTATTACGCAGAGCGCGGAGCAGCGGCCGCCGGCATTGATCCCGATCACATACTGCTCACCACCAGCACCAGCGAAGGCTACTCCTTCGTCTTCCGGCTGCTCTGTGACCCCGGCGACGAGGTGCTGGTTCCCTCCCCCAGTTATCCATTGTTCGAACTGCTGGCCGATGTGCAGGACGTGAAGCTCATCCCTTACCTGCTTTTCTACGATCATGGCTGGCACCTCGACCTGCACTCCCTGCGGACGGCCATCACCGAGCGCACCCGTGCCCTGCTGGTGGTGCATCCCAACAACCCCACCGGTTCCTACGTGAAGCGTGAGGAGGCGGAGGCGCTCAGTCAGCTATGCCGTGAACACGAATTGGCTCTGGTTTCCGACGAGGTCTTCCTCGACTACGCCTGCGCCGGACCTCCTCGTGCCAGCTTGGCCGGCAACGCCCACGCCCTCACCTTCACCCTCAGTGGGCTGTCGAAGATTTCCGCCTTGCCGCAAATGAAGGTCGCCTGGATCGTGACCAGCGGCCCTGAGGAACTGGCCGCCGGCGCCCGCGAGCGGCTGGAGCTGATTGCCGATACTTACCTCTCCCTGAGCACGCCGCTGCAACTGGCCACGCCGTGCCTGCTGCAGCTCCGGCATGCCATGACCCACCAGCTGCTGCAGCGCATCGCCACTAATCTGGCGCAATTGGATTCACAGCTCGCGAACCACAAGGCATGTCAACGCCTGCAGATCGAAGGCGGCTGGTATGCGGTCCTGCGTGTGCCGGTCACGCGTTCTGACGAGGAGCTGGCCCTGGAACTGCTGAAGCGGAAATCAGTTTTTATCCATCCTGGGCATTTCTACGACTTTCCCGCGGATGGTTATCTGGTGCTCAGCCTGATCGCGCCCGCGGAACAATTCCGGGAGGGAGTAAGGCGGCTGCTGCGCCACATCTCCGCCGGGAAACCATCGTAGTTTTTCACCACAGAGGACACAGAGAGCACAGAGAAAGACAATTAGTATTTCATGACTTTCGATGTTGATCTTGCTGCCGTCGCAGCTCGCGGCTTTCAATTCTTCAATCTTCAATCGAAAATCATCAATTTTTCTCTGTGCTCTCTGTGTCCTCTGTGGTGAAAAACTCATCAGGTCAGGAAAGGATTGCTTTCGCGCTCGTCCCCGATCGTGGTCAGCGGGCCGTGGCCGGGCACCACGATGGTTTCGTCGGGCAGCGCCAGCACCCGCTGGTGCAGCGAGCTCATGATTTTCTGGAACGAACCTCCCGGCAGGTCGGTGCGGCCAATGCTGCCGGCAAAAAGCGTATCGCCGGCAATCAGTTTCCGCTGAGCCGGAAAATATAAACAGACGCTTCCTTCAGTGTGGCCGGGCGTGTGCAGGATGGAGGCCTCCAGCGCTCCCGCGCGCAGCTTGTCCCCCTCCGCCAGCGCCTGGTCAATTTCCACTTTGGCGGGAGCAGCCATGCCCACCCATGCCGCCTGCACGTCCAGCATCTTCAGCAGAGCGTAATCGTTCTGGTTCAGCAGAATGGGCGCTCCCGTGAGTTGGCGCAGCTTCATGGCGCCGCCCACATGGTCAATGTGGGCGTGCGTAATCACAATCTGCTTCACCGCCAATCCGTGCTTCTGCACCAGGGCCATGATCGCGTTGATCTCATCTCCGGGATCAATCACCATGGCCTCGCGCGTGCCCTCGTCACCGACCACGGAGCAATTGCACTGCAGCGGCCCGACGGGAATGATTTCGTGAATCATGAGAGGCAGTGGCCAGTGGTCAGTGGCCGGTTGTCAGCTGAAGACGAGCCCGGCAAATGGTATCAAACCCACCGCCAAGTTTAGCTGGTCGTGGCCTCAGGGTGTGCACAAATAAATGTGCGCCGGCAGGATGTTGAGCAATTTGAAATCCTGTTGCACGTCGCCAAAAATAGCCTTCACGTAAGGCAGCACTGTGCGCGTGAACTGGTAAACCAGAAAAGCTCCCTGCGGATGAAGAACGCAATGCGATTCGCGGGTCACAACTCGGCGGGTGCGGTCGGGCAGCAGGGTGTAAGGGATGCCGGAAATAATGTAATCGGCGTGCGGCAAATTCAGTTGTCGCAGGATGGTGCGCACGTCGGCCGCCGACCCATAGACCAGACGAAAACGCGGGTCCTGTATTTCATTCTGCAGAAATTCAACGAACTCGGGATTGAGCTCAATCGCCACCAGGGTGGCTTCCGGACCAATGCGCTTCAGGATCTCTCGCGTGAGCGTGCCCACCCCCGGCCCGTATTCCACCACAATCCGCGCCCGTCGCCAGTCAATCAGCGAGAGCAGGTGCCTGACCAGGAAGGGCGAACTGGGCACCACTGAGCCCAGCAGCTTGGGATAACGGAAGAAGCTACGGGCAAACAGAAAAGCCTGACGGGAAACCGCTCGGGAGCGCTGCCGGAGCAGCAAACTTTCTTGTGTGATCATCCTTGAGCCTTGTCCGGAATTCTCCGGGTCCGCAACTCTCCTGAACCGCGGTTGGTGTCAAGTTGGAGCAGATAACTATGTTTTAGGTTGTTCGCCACTGCAAAAGCCGGGTGAAACCCTGGATGGCTACAAAAACACCTATCCTGCGCGTTGCGGCCCCCCTGAAGCACCGGGTCATTGTACAGGGCCGGAGGCCGGGTGTCCCTTTACAGGGGCTGGAGCCCAGTGAACACGTCCTTGGCCATTATCCTACAGCGCCTGCCTTATAACCGGTATGTGACCTACATCACTGCCTCGGCGGACAGTAAAAGCGACACTGGTGCTGGAAAATGACCGCGCATGCGGCCTGCGGTGAGGAGAAGCGCTATGTCAGAACTTTTCGAAGCCGAAGTGAAAATGGAAAAGCAGTCTTCAATTTTGCCGCTCCTGCTGCTTCTGTCCCTGATGGCGGCGGTACTGGGCGTGGTGGCTTATGTGGTATTGGAAATCCGCGCGCGGCAGCCGCTCTCAACCAAACAAGCAGCCAGCGTAGTGGAAAGCATCATTAAGGCACAAGGCCCCGCAGTTATCCACTTTCACGCCGGCCTGGTCATGCCCAGCGTGGATGAGAAGCCCCGGGACCCGCACTACCGCTTGCTGGAGAAGGCCGGAATTGTGAAGACGGCCAAGGCCACCGGCGGCGGCACCATGGTCTCTGTGCTGCCTGCGGGTGAGCGCCTGTCCTCCATTCCGGGTTTCAAGAAGTGGAAGAATGCGGACGGCACCACTTCCTACGCCATACCTCTGGCGGAGCGGCAACTGGTGGAGATTTCCAAGGTCACCATGAACGGGGTGAATGATGCGGCAGTGGAGTACACCTGGAAGTGGGTGCCCAATCAACTGGGTGACGACTTCGACGCCGCCGGCGAACGCGTAAAGGCGTTCAATACCTGGGACCGTTCCACCCTGATTGACAAGTACGGCGCCGATTTTTACCACGCTGCTCCGACGCGCGCCTCGGTCAACCTGATGCGCACTGACAAAGGCTGGAAGATCGCAACCGAGTAAAGCCGGGAGTCGGCGGTCGGTAATTGTGAGTCGGCAACAAAGCGCGCAGCCGCAGGCTCCAATCCGCGGCAGGGACTCTCATTGCTGTTCTGCCAGCGAAACAGGCGGGTTCGCACCTGAACCGAGCCTAACTTCAGCGTGAGCCCCACAGCCGGCGTCTCGGCCGCAGAGCCTGCCTTGAGATTGTCTGCGGCCGAAATCTTGAGGCTAACGCTACGTAGGGCCTGCATGAGTGCTCGCGAGGGTACATCGCGAACGCGATTCCGTCGCGCACACCCTGGTTCAACAGCCTGCGGACCACGCTGTAGAATTCCCCCATGAGTTTGCCAGCAACAGCACAATCGAGGCTGCTTTCCCGCTGCGTTACTGCTGGCGCAATTCTCCTCGTGCTGGTGGGAACCGTGCTCGTTGTATTGCCGCTGGGAAGCAATACCGACTCGCCACCGGGCGGGGACGCGGCGCACGTCATCACCTTCTGGGCTCCCGGCTTGTTGCTGATCACCATCGGAGCGGTCCTGTACCGAGCGCTGCTGCGCCCGCGCACTGCCGTGGTCCTGGCGGTTGCGCTAATCGGAATCTGGCTCATGCATCCGGTGTGCGACCCCATTGACGACGCCGATGTTCCGCGGTTCGAGACCGTCATTCCACTGGAACAGCGTGCCCGACAGGGCGAACCTTTCCGTAAGTTGGACGGGCATTGGTACCAGTGCAAAAGCTGGATCTCGCGACAATTCTTCTTCTGATGGATGTCGCTCAGCATACTGGCCAACGGACCCTAGTTCCTGAAATTTTCACACCAGTCCGTGAGCGCCGCTGATTATCGCGAGCAATTGGGCCGGCATCTACCCCTGAGAGAAGAGGCGCATGAGTCCGCGAGCAGGAAGGTCTGGAACCAGAAAGCGCGAGCCGCGCACGCCGGCGGCGCGCGCCAGCGCCTCCCCCGCCATGTAGCCGCTGCGCACCGCTCCCTCCATGGTGGCCGGCCAGCCAGTAGCCGCCCAGTCGCCGGCCAGGAACACGCGCGGCCAGGCGGTCACTGCGGGCGGACGATTGCGGTCGGCCCCCGGGCCCGGCGACCAGGTAGCGTGCACTTCCTTAATGACCGTGCTCTTTACCAGCCGGGCATTGCGAACGGCGGGGAAGAACTCTCCCATCTCGCCCACAGCCAGTTCAACGATTTCATTCTTCGATTTGTCCAGCAGGCCTTTGGAAGAGCTCACCACTAGCTCAAGATAGCTTCCTCCATCTTCCGCCTTTCGCCCCAAGAGCTTCGATTTGTGAAACATCCACTGGATGGTGCGGTCGAGCAGCACGGCGTGTTCCAGTTCAGTGATTTGGCGGTCGAACCAAAGGTGAATTCCCGTGATAGGCGAACTCTCCATCTGCTCCGCCGCGTGCCGGAGCGGACCCACTATTTCATCCTGCGGCAACACCCCGCCGATTGCATTAAACGGCAGCGCCAGCACAGCAAAGTCGCATGCCACTTCTTTGCCGGCCACGCACAATTTGACCTTCTCCGGATCCGCGTCAAGGGCTTCCACCGGAGCCCGCAACTGTACTTCCCCGCCCCGCTGTGCAATATAGTCTCCGGCGGCGTTGTACAGTTCCGTGAGTGGCACCGTGGGCACGCCCATGCGCCCGGCGGCGGCGGACTTCAGGAACGATTCACGAAAGACCTGCGCCCCATAACGCACCGAACTGCGTTCCAGTTCTTCGTTCAGCGCGCTCACCAGCACCACCTTCCAGAAACGCTCGATCGCGCGCGCCGTCTGCCCATGGCGTTCCAGCCAGTGGCGAAAGTTTTCGCTGCCATCGTCTTCAGCTCCTCGCGCGATGGCCAGCATGGCGCGGGCAATCCCCAGCTTGTCGCTCAATCCCAGCGATGGCGCCAGCAGGAACGATGGCGCGGTGTGCAGCGGCGCGGGCAGCCAGGTCGGTGAAATGGCCGATTGGCGCCCGCCCGGCTCCACGAACACCAGGCGGTCGAACCAGCGGATCTTCTCCTCCACCCCTGTGCGGCGGTAGAAATCCACCAGGTTGGTACAGCAGCCCAGCAGCACGTGCTGGCAGTTGTCCACTACTTCACCGGTGCCGGGATGCTGATAGGAAGAAGCGCGTCCGCCCAGGTAGGGACGGCGCTCGAAAAGACTCACGCGAAAACCGGCCTCTGCCAGGGCGCAGCCCGCCGCCAACCCTGCCAACCCGCCACCGGCCACTGCCACCGTGGCGTTGGGTTGGCCGGAGCGGCCGCTCATGCGGTGAAGCGGCGCGCCAGGCCGCGCGTCAGAATGGACACCTTCTCCGCCTTGCTCAGACGCACTCGGTGGCGGAAGACGTCGTAGCCGCGTTCGGCGATTTTCTCCAGCAACCGCCGGTAAATGGTCACCAGAACCCACAGGGCTGGCTGGCTGTCGGGCTCGATCAGGGGAATCAGCAATTCGGCGGCACGGTAATAACCGCGAGCGCGCTCCGCTTCCAACTCCAGCACCGGCCGCAGGCGCTCAATCTCAGGGCTTCGGAGCGCCGAGGCCGACAGGCCAAACATGGCCAGGTCTTCTTTCGGCAGGTAGATGCGGCTCATGGCCGCATCTTCTTTGACGTCCCGAATGATGTTAGTGAGCTGGAAGGCCACGCCGCACTGCTCGGCCAGCTTCTCCGCGGCAGGATCCTCGTAACCAAAAATGCGGATGCAGATAAGCCCCACCACCGAGGCCACGTGATAGCAGTACTTGTAGAGCTCGTCGAAGGTCTCAAAGGAAAGCTTCAGCCCGGGCCCCTCCAGCATTTCGCGCACGTCCATGGCCGTGCCTTCCACCAATGCGTCCAGAAATTCTGGCTTGATTCTGAAAACACGCACCGTATCGGCCAGGGCCAGCAGCACCGGCTCGTCGCTCATGCCGCCGGCCAGCACGGAATGCATCTGGTTGCGCCAGTCTTCCAGGCGAGCCAGGCGCTCTGCCGGGAGCCGTCCGGGATCGTCGCTCAGGTCATCGCTGTGGCGCATGAAGGCATACACGGCGCTCAGGGCGTCGCGCTTAGGCCGCGGCAGGGCCATAAAGGCGTAGTAGAAGTTTTTGGCGGCAGAGCGGGCAATGCGGCGGCAGACGCTGTAGGCGGTGTTCAGCTCCGATTCCGTTACTGCCGCGGGAACGGCCTGGTCGCTGGCGCTCATAGCAGCTTCTTCAGCCCCGCCCGGGCCACCAGCGCCAGTTTGCGCGGCTTGGAGATGACGGGCCGCCGGCGCAGCACGTCATAGCCTTGGTCCTCGATTGCCTGCAGAATTGCCAGCCCGCCGCGGCTGAAGAGTTCGATGTCAATGGCCAACTCGCTATCCACTTTCTGTGCCAAGGGCAGGCCTTTTCGGAACCACTCCCGCGCTCGCTGCACTTCAAAGCGCATCAGCTCCAGGAACTGCGGGGTAGCGCGGCGGTCGGATATGGCTTTCTCTGTCACTCCGAAGCGCCTCAGATCTTCAAGCGGCAGATAAATCCGCCCTTTGTTGTAATCCACGGCCACATCCTGCCAGAAGTTGGCCAACTGGAGCGCGGTGCAGGTGTAGTCGGAAAGCTGCTGCCGCTCGTCATCGCGATAGCCGCAGGCATATAGAACCAGACGGCCCACCGGATTCGCCGAGTAACGGCAATACCCCAGAACGTCCTCAAAGGTGTCATAGCGGCTAACGCGCTGGTCCTGGCGGAACGCGGTCAGCAGGTCGGCGAACGTCTGGCGCGGAATGTCGCACGCGCGCACCGTCTCCGCCAAAGCCACAAACACCGGATGGCGCGGTCGTCCCGCATAGCAGGCCTCGAGTTCCCCTTCCCAGATGTCGAGCAGCTGCAGGGCATGCTGCGGATTACCTACCTCGTCGCCCAGGTCGTCGGAAATCCGGCAATAGGCGTAAATGCTGTAAAAGTGCGGACGCAGGCGGCGCGGCAGGAACCACGTGGCTACGGAAAAGTTTTCGTAATGGCTGCGTGCCAGGCGTTCGCAATACGCGCGCGCTTCCTCCAGAGAAGGTGTCACCGCAGGAATGGCGTAATCGGCCGGCAGCGCCCGCCAGCCGGGGGCATCAGTTGCGGCCATGGGCTGGGATCCGTTGCTGGCTATGGATGGCATAAGGCTGCGGTTCCCAGTGGTCCATGCGCCCTAGTGTCCGGGAATGATGGCGGTCTTGATGTCGCCGTTGCGGTTCAGCATGTGGTGCAGCACCTGCTGCAGGCGCGAAAGCGGCGCCTCCCCGGTGATGTAATCGGTGCCCCGGATCTTCCGTTCCGCGATCAGGGCAAAGGCGCGCCGAACCGTCTCCGGGGTGTGATGGAAAGTAGCTTTCAGCGTGATCTCCGAGTAGTGCAGCCGGTTCGTGTCGAGCTGCACCTTGGTGCCACTGGCGCAGCCGCCGAAGAAGTTCACCGTGCCGCCTTTGCGCACCATCTCCACCGCCCACTCCCACGCCTGCGGGCGGCC
>DATJFA010000580.1:0-18222 GCA_035496015.1 Terriglobales bacterium
GGCATCACCTACCAGCCTTCGCCGCCCATGTACCTGATGGACGGCAGCGCGCGCATTATGATTTCCGAGGCGCTTAATGAGAGCGACCGCCTCTCCTCCTGCAGCAAGCAGGCGCGTCGCCTGCTGCCCCTGGGCGGGCCCTTCAACGTGTACCGCTTTCAGCTGCAGCGCGAGGGCAACGGCAACGATTTCGAAGATGCGCCCCTGGTTTACAACGTCAGCGGCATTCAGTTGAACGCCGCCGCGTTCCACAAGCTGCAGCAGGAAATTTCGCTGCAGGCGCAGGACGTGGCTATGCCCACCATCTGGGAGAGCGAGCAGATGCGGCTGCACAGCGGCCTGGTGCCTCTGGAAGGCGGCCTGTTCCACACCGTGGTGGTGCGTGAGGCCCGCGCCGCCCGCCTCAGCGCCCGCGATTTCTCGCCCGTGGGCTGGAGCGATGACCTTTACTATGAAGTCTGCACCAACGCCGGCGTGTACCGCTTTCTGGAACAGAGCCAGGCGGCGAAGGCGGGGTCGGCCAGCTAGCTTGCCAAACCCTCTCAGCAATCCGGGCTCAAAAACAAACATTGTCATTCTGAGAGAGCGCGAGCCGAGCTTGCGAGGGGAGCGCGAACGAAGAACCTATGCATTTTCAGGGGGTGGCCCACAACGCGGTTTTCGTTGTGTGGGAAAATGTGAAGCTTTTCTGCTGACCCGGTCGGAGATCGATTCGATTATTTCTCAACATTCCCACTCAAGCCAAAAGCGGGCTTGAGTGGGCCACCCGTCCCGTCGAATTGCAAGGGCAGCGCAGGTTCAGTAAGGAATGCGGTGCACTTCGAATGGAATGCGGATCACCGCTTCCAGCGCCACCGCCAGGCCGTTCTTGGTGGCGGGGCGGAAGTGGCAATGGCGCAGGGCGTCGCGGGCGGCGGCATCCAGGCGGTCATCCACGCCGCGCAGGATGCGAACGTCGCCCACGCTGCCGTCGGCGGCAATTACCGCGTAGAGAGTGACGGTGCCCGTCACATGCTCGTGCATAAGAATTCCGGGATAGGCGGGGTCCACCTTTTCCACCACCACGGGCGCGGTTAATTCGCCCTGCCTCGCGTCATTATTCAGTTCGGCAAAACGTATCACCCAGCTGCCACTGCGCGAATTCAGGTTGGGCATGTTCAGGGTGACCGAATAAAACTTCTTATTGCCGAACACCTGGCGGTCAATTTCGGAAGGCGCGGCGGGCAGCGAACTGGGCGCGCGGGGTGGCAAGTTGCGCAAGCCGGCAGGAATGCTGGCCATGGCCCAAAGACTGCGCGCGGGTGTTGCCGCCACCACCGGAACTCCGCTGTTGGCCGGTTGCGAGGGGCCGGGCGCAATGCTGATGCCGGCCAATTTGTCGCGGCTTGGATTGGCGCTGCCGGTGCCGGCTTCGGCGGTGCCGCCACTACTCGCCGCAGGCGCGCCAGAGGCGCCTACATGACCCGAAGGTCCCGCAGCAAACATGCCGCGCCGATTGCCCTCCGGAACCTCGATCGGCCCGCTGACCGCGCTGGGCGCAACTCCCAGCGCAACCATCTGACCCACGGGGCGGCCGAAAGGTACGGTGTGACTGTCGGGGGCCGCTACAGCCTGCGCCACTGCGCCACCCGGCGCCCCTCCAACAGCGCCACGAGGTCCCGCGCCAGCAGCGCCGGCAGCAATTGCAGGATGCTTAGTTGCACCACCTCCTCCGGCCGCTGCTGTTTGCTGGGCAGGAAGCGGCAGCTTGGGAGCGGCGACTCCGGGCTGCAGGTCGGCCACGTTCATCGCTCCCAGAGGATGTGTGACCAGCGCGGTTCGCGCCGGGGGCGGCACCACCGCTGGCTCCGGGGCGCTGGGAGCGTGCAGGCTGGAGAGCGAGGAGGCGGTTTCCGGAGCCGGAGCCACGGCCCTGGGCTGCGGCACCGCGGGGCCGGCATGGTTGGCGGCGTCATTCACGTCGGGTAGCGGCGAAATCACGGAAGGGTTGGGCAGCGGCGTGGCCGCGCGCGCGTTCATCTGCGCAACATCAGGCGGCGGCGCAATGGCGGTGGGTTGCGGCAACGACGCGTCGCGGTTGGCAGCCCGCGCAACTTCCGGCGGGGGAGGAATAACCGGCGTTGTCATCGGCGGCAGCGTCAACTTGGAATTCAGAGACCCCGGCACGGGCACGGGACCGGGGTTCGGGGTCCACGCCACCAGGTTGGGCAGGCGCATCTCCTGGGCCAGATTCACGTCAGGAGGAGTCACTATGGTTTGCGAGTGATTGTCCGCTTCCGGCGGCACCGAGATGATCTCCTGCGGCGCATAGGCCGGATCAGCTTTATGCGCCACCCGGGCGCGCGGGGCCGGCGCCTTGATCGGCGGCAAATACTCAGAGGTGGTGTAGTAAACAATCTGGCTACGCTCGAATACGGGCCGCAGCTTTATTCGCGGATGAATCAGCCAGGCGTGCGACAAACCCCAAACGGCTGCAATCATCAGGCCGTGGCTCAGGGCTGATTCCACCAGGCTGCGCCAATGCACACCCCTTTCCACGAAAACGTCCGGCCAGAAGGGGGCGGTGTCGAGCCAGAAATCCTGAGGTGGCCGTTCGAAAAGCGCCTTCAGATTGCCGAATAAGGCGGGAAGGCGAGGTTCCAGCCGGACTTGGAAATGTAACCGCGGCGGAGGTCCACCGGTACTGCACCTTGGCGAATTCGGCTGGCCGGACGGCTGGGACATAACTTCATCCAAGGGGCGCGGACAGATTATAGCCGCTTTTATTCCACAGCCTTACGCCAAACGGGAATTGTCGCGCTGCCGCGGGCGGGCCAGGGCAGGGACGTTCCCCGTAAGAGTAATGTTTTCAGCGCCGCCCTTTGATGATTTAATGAGAGCATCCTATGCGCAGATTTTTTGTACTTATTTGTGTTCCCCTGTTTTTTATGGGCCTGGCGGCAAGCGGCGCGGGAGCCCAAACCGGCTCCCAGCAGGGCCAAGCCCGGGATGCTCAAAGCGCGGCAAACTCCACATCCGCCGCCGATTACTCCGGCATGTACACCTTTTTGCGCGAGGGCGAATTCGTGCAGATCACGGTGGAGGAGCAGGGCAAGCTGAGCGGTTTCATTTCCCGCTACGGCGATCTGGAAAGCGACCGCGGCGCCTTCCTGGACCAGTTCATCAAGCAGGGCTCAATTGACGGGCAGAACCTGAAGTTTGCCACCGAGACGGTGCACGGCGTCTGGTTTGAGTTCCAGGGCACAGCCGGACGCGGTCCGGGCAAAACCGTTAACGACGAAGGCTATTACGTGCTCAAGGGCACGCTTACCCAGCACTCCAGCGACTCGAATCATAAAGACGAAACCAAGTCGCGCGACGTGGTGTTCAAATCCTTTCCTCAGGATGTAAGCGCGCCCGCCAAGTCAAAGGATTAGAAAGAAGAGCCCTACGATTTCGCCTCGGGCGGGCGCGTGAACTCCACCGGATTGGGCGGGCCTCCGAAGCGGGTGTGCTGCGTCCCACCCGGTTCGCCAGAACCGTAGGTCCCCGTCGCCTCAACCGGCTTCGGCCGCGATATTTCTGCCTGGGCTTCCAGCGCCGCTTTCACGTCGCGCAGCACCTTTTCAATCAGTTCGTCCAGGCGCATGGAGAAAGAAGTCACAAACGGGGTGAGCAGGCTGATCGGCGGGGCGTAGTTCATGGTGACGTGCACCATGGTGTCGGTGCCCAGGGGCGAGAAGGTTATGCGCCCGCTGTTTTTCGCGCCGGCAGTTGATTTCCAGCCAATCGCCTGGTTGAGGATGAACTGCTCAATTTCGGCGTCCCACTGGAACTGCCGCCCATCAATGTTCACGGTCCAATGGGAGCGATCGCCGTCGCGGCGAACCTGCTCGATCACGTCGGTGAATTGCGGCAGCCGCTCCATATCCAGCCAGGCGCGGAAGACATCTTCCACCGGGGCCGCGATCTGGATACTTTTTTCCAGGCGCACCACCCGGCGGTGCCCGGCGCGTCCCACATAGTTGAGTCCCAGAAGAACGCCCACGGTGCCACCTGCGCCTGCCGCCACTCCGGCGGCAAAACCCCTCCAGAAACGATTTCTCCGCGCCATAAAATCCTCCCGGCGTGGTCCTGCTGTTTTGCTGTTCGCTGGACTCCGCTGCTCATTGGAGCGGTGGCGCGAGCGCTCTGGTTGCCATGTAGAAGGAGTTCCGAGTACCCAGTACCTGGTGCCCAGTTCCCGAAACGCTCTTATTCCTCGCTGACCATGAGTGCTGGCTCACAAGTACAACTGCGGGGGCCGAAAGCTTCATCGCTGTATATAGGAGCATTTGGCGCGACAGGAGCGGGTTTGCGGCGAACGCATTGCGGAAAATTGCTGCTGGCGGGATTTGCCGGAGGCGTGGCTGGGGCTTGGGCCATGCGTGGTTTCAGCACGGTTTGGCGCAAGCTGGGCGGCCCATCTTCGGCGCCCCCGGGCACTCCATACAGCTCGCAGGAGTGGGACTCCTCCGGTGGCGCGGCGGAGCTCGCGGCGAGGCTGCTGCTCAAACGCAACCTGTCGCTCGAGGAGAAACTCCGGGGTGCTGCCGCCGTACACTACGTTGTAGGCGGACTGGTTGCAGCCGGCTACGCTGTGGCCGGCGCGACTTATCCCCCGCTGCGCGCCGGCTCCGGCGCCGCTTTCGGCATCGTGTTCTGGCTGCTGGGCGACGAATTCGCCATGCCCTGGCTGGGCCTGAACGCCAAGCCCCACGATTATTCCGTGCTTATGCATCTTAACTCTCTGGGCGAACACGTCGTGTACGGCATGACCGCAGAGTTGGTCCGGCGCGCTCTGCTGGAGTTGTGATATGGCCCGAGTCCACATTGGCACTTCCGGCTGGCACTACAACCACTGGCGCGGGCCTTTCTATCCCGAGAAGCTCCCGGCCGCGAAAATGCTCCAATTTTATTTCGCCCACTTCGATACGGTGGAGCTCAATAACAGCTTCTACAAACTGCCCAGTGTGCCGACCTTCGAAACCTGGCGCCAGGCTACGCCTCCAGGCTTCTGCTTCGCGGTGAAAGCCAGCCGCTTCCTGACTCACAACAAGAAGCTCAAGGAGCCGGAAAACGCGCTGCAGAACTTCCTGCCTCGCGCCGAGGCGCTGCAGGAAAAGCTGGGCCCCATCCTCTTTCAGCTGCCGCCGCGCTGGCGAGTGAATGTGGAGCGCCTGGAGGCATTTCTGCAGGCGCTGCCTCGCCGCCACCGGTACGCCTTTGAATTTCGCGAGCCCAGCTGGAACACGGAAGCCGTCTACGCCACGCTGCGCCGCCACAACGCCGCTTACTGCATCTTTGAGCTGGACTGTTTCACTTCGCCCCTGGAAGTCACCGCCGACTTCGCTTATGTGCGCCTGCACGGTCCCGGCGGCAAGTACCAGGGCTGCTACACCGGCGCCACGCTGCGGCAATGGGCGAAGTGGATTAAGGAACAGAGCCAGCTGCGCGACATCTACATTTATTTCGACAACGACCAAGCGGGCTATGCAGCTCGCAATGCGCTCGAACTTAAGCGCCTGGTTGCCAAACTGGACGTGAACTCGAATGCCATCGCGGAAGCAAAACTCGGCGCAGCCTAGCCCGGGGCGCACCCAAAAAGCGCACGGCAACGGCCGCAACGGCCAGTACGGCATGAAGCACCCGCCCAGCAACTGGCAGGTGCGGCTGCGCCCGCGCGACACCACTGTGTATGTGAGCCAGGGCCGCACCGTGCTGGCCACCAGCACCGACGGCTTCGTGTTTGAGCACCCCGAACACGGCCTCTGGGTGTACCAGACGCGCATGCTCTCGCGCTATCGGTGGCTCATCAATGGCCAGCCGCCGCGCCGGGCAGGCAATTCCAACATGCAGCAGCACACCTGGATGGGCTACTACATCGCCTCGCCGCCCAACATAAAAGATACCGGCCTGGACGAAAAAGACCCGGCGCAGCAGACGGTGGAGTTGCGCCTGACGCGCTACGTGGGCGCGGGCATGCACGAAGACGTGGACGTAACCAACTTCACCCAGATGCACACTTCCATCCGGCTGGAACTGGAGGTGGACAGCGACTTTGCCGACCCGCACGAAACCAGCGGCCGGCGCAAGCAACGTGGAAAGCTGAAACGCCGCTGGAGCCAGCTGAGCGCCAACCAGGCAGAACTGGAATACGACTACCGCGTGCAGCACGCCTACCATCACCAGGACGAGAGAGGCGTGGCCCGCATGCACCGCGGCATTCGGCTGACCATTGCACGCGCCGGCTCGCGCCCGCAATTCCAGCGCAAGCGCATCGCCTTCGTCGTGGACCTGCCGCCGCACGGCGCCTGGCACGCCTGCCTCGACTGGGTGCCGCACATCGAAGGCAAGTGGAAGAAGCTCGACCACTCCTGCTACTTCTCCGGCGCCAACGAGTGGGACCGCAAGCGCGGCGACTTTCTGCAGCATGCCACCTCATTCAGCAGCGTGGGCAGCGGCACTCTGGCCCCGGTGGTAGTAGGCGCGCTGGAACAGTCCAAGCGCGACCTGGCCGCGCTCCGCCTTTACGACCTGGACAACGCCCGCGGTTGGGTGCCGGCCGGCGGCCTGCCCGAGTATGTGGCCCTGTTCGGGCGCGATTCACTCGCCGCTTCCTGGGAGGCCGAACTGCTGGGCCTGGAGATGACTGGGGGCACTCTGCTCGAGCTGGCGAGGACCCAAGCGGCCAAGATGGACGACTGGCGCGACGAGCAGCCCGGCCGCATTGTGCACGAAGTTCACACCAATCCGCTGGCCGCGCTCAATTTCAATCCCCACGGCTGCTACTACGGCGGCGTCACCGGCGCCATGTACTATCCCGTAGTCGTGGCCGGCCTGTGGCACTGGACCGGCAACCAGGAACTGGTCCGCCCGCTCATCGAACCCGCGCTCCGAGGATTGAAGTGGGCCGACACCTACGGCGACCTGGATGGCGACGGCTTTTACGAATACAAAACGCGTTCCCAGCAGGGCGAAAAGAATCAGGGCTGGAAGGATTCCGGCGACGCCATCGTCTACGAGGACGGCTCGCAAGTGCGCGCCCCGCTGGGCACCTGCGAGATGCAGTCCTTCACCTACGTTTCCAAGCTCCATCTATCCGAGGTGCTGTGGTGGCTGGACCAGAAAGAGCTGGCGGCGCGCCTCTTCGATGAGGCCAGCGAGCTGAAGAAGCGCTTCAACGACGCGTTCTGGATGGAGAACGAGGGCTACATCGCCATGGGCCTCGACTCCCGCAAGCGCCAGATCAGGTCCATCGCTTCCGACCCGGGACACGCCCTGGCCAGCGGCATCGTGGAAATTGACCGCGTGGAGCGAGTCGCGGCCCGCCTCATGGCGCCGGATATGTTCAGCGGCTGGGGAATCCGCACCCTCTCGGCGAAGCACCCCGCCTACAATCCTTACGCCTACCACCGCGGCACAGTGTGGCCGGTGGAGAATGCGGTGTTTGCGCTGGCCTTTGCCCGCTACGGCCTGCATGAGCTGATGTTCAAGCTGTGCGAGGCGCAGTTTGAGGCGGCCTCTCTGTTCGACTACTTCCGCCTGCCGGAATGTTTTGCCGGCCACCAGCTCCAGCCCGAGCATCCTTTTCCAGGCACGTATCCCAGGGCCAACTGGCCGCAGGCCTGGTCAGCCTCGGCGGCGCTGCTGCACGTGCAGGCCATGATCGGTCTTTATCCTTACGCGCCGCTGCACGCCCTGCTGCTCGATCCGCATCTTCCCGCGTGGTTGCCTGAAATCACGCTGCATAATTTGCGGGTGGGAGAAGCCGTGGTTAGTCTGCGCTTCTACCGTCGCGATGATGGCAGCAGCGACTATGAAGTCTTGCAAAAAGCGCGGGCATCTGCACGTGGTGCGCCAGCCCAGCCCGTGGTCGCTGACCGCCGGTTTCGGCGAGCGCGTGCGCGATGCGGTGGCCAGCCTGCTGCCCGGAAAATAAATATTTGGAAGATAAATACGTGGGGACAGGCGCCCTCGCCTGTCCGGGCGAGCGCAGCTCGCCTCATCTCAGCAAGGCGATGAACGACTCATAGCTGCAGGTCGGAGAACCGGAGCCATCTCACGCCCGGCTCGGCCCGCCGCCGGCGGTGCGCCGCGCCTCCGCAATCTTCTTCTCCAGGAAATCAGTGTGCTCCCGCTCAAAGCTGGAGAACTCGCGGTAGAGTTCGCGTAACTCGACGTCTTCTGTCAGCTCGGCCAGCCGGGTGTAATAGCGGACGGCATTCTGCTCGGCGGTGACAGCAATTTCCAGTGCCAGTTCGCGCGGGGAGCGCCCGCCGCTGGCCCGGCTGATGGCGAAAATGTCGCCGCTGTTGAGTTGCGGCACCTCGATAAAATCGCGCACATCATCATCGGTGATGGCGCACGGCCGCGTGCCGTAGCGCTCAAAGTAGCGCTGCTGCAAGGCGGTGCCGTGGCGGCGCTCTTCCGCCGCCATATCCCAGAAGGTGCTGGCAATTTCCAGCGACTCGTCGTCGCGGAAGCCGGCAAACAATTCCGCAAACTGATGGTAGATTTCCGCGTTGCGCTCTTCAATGAAGATGGCGACGTGCAGCGCTTCCTGCGCGGTCAGGGAGGCGAAGTCTCGTTTCACCCGGCAGCCTCCTGTGCGCAGCATAGCGCAGGCTGGCGTTCCTGGTTCCGTTCGCCCATCAGGCCGCCGAGGACAGGGCAGGAGGAGCCGTGGTCCTTGATAGCGGCCGCGCCAGCACCTTGCCCGCGTGCATTTCCAGCGTCATGGTGCGGGCGCAGCGGTCGCACAGCCAGAAATATTGCAGCTGGCGAGGAATTCGCGTATCTCGCGAGGGCGGGCCGGCGCCCAAATCCAGCCGGAACAATTTGCCTTCGTGCAGATAGCGGAATGGTGTGGAACACGTAGGATTCGCGCATTTAGCGAGCATTTGCCGGGCTCCCGGAAATGTTGCTCCCCCGGCATAGCCGGGGCAGGTAAAAAGTTGCGGTAACGGCAGCCGCAAGAACAACGGTCCGGCACGGATCAGGCGCGGCGTTGGGCTGGGCTCAGAACCTGGGCCCGTTCCTTTTCCAGCCGCTGGATCGTGTTACGCAGCCAGGTCTTGACGGATTCTTCCAGTTCAATCTGATTGTAACCCTCATCCAGAGAAGCCAGGGTAGCGCCTTTTTGATTTATCGGTATATGGTGGCAGGGCACAGTTTCATTTCGGGAATGTTCCGGAACGAAGGCGTACAGCAGGCACTCGTCGCAGGGATGCACCCGCTCCGGCTCGCCGAAATTCAGGCAGGTGAGCGAATCCTGAAACACCGAGGTCGGTTTCCACGGCGTGCGCACGGAGCGGCCGTAGCCGCCATGTTCCAGGAAGCTGAGTTCAAACTTCAATACTTCCAGCAGGTCGCGATCGTCTTCCGCCATCTAAGCCTCCGTCGCTGGAAGGTGGCGCGGGAGCGCGGACGGCGGCAGGCCGTCCTCCAGCCTGCGGCTATTGTGGGCGCGCATGTACATGCTGGCTGTGACCTTTATCACAGGCTCGCGTGAGGCACCTCACCTTGTGACTTGGGTCACATCCTCACTGTGACAAGTATGCGACTCTGGCCTGGCTGGAACCTCCGGCTGGAGCCGAGCGCGTGACCGCCATGGATTTTAACCAGACGCCGTTCATTGTCATCTGGGAAGTCACGCAGGCGTGCGACCTGGCCTGCGTTCATTGCCGCGCCAGCGCCCAATCCCGCCGCAATCCTTTAGAGCTCAGCACGGCAGAATCCAAAAAGCTGATCGCGCAGGTGGCCGCCCTGCAAGCACCCGTCTTCGTGCTCACCGGCGGCGATCCGCTGAAGCGTCCCGACATTTACCAGCTGGTGGAATATGCCACTGCTTGCGGCGTGCGCACCTCGCTGACTCCCAGCGCCACGCCCCTGCTCACCCGGGAAGCCCTGGTACGCTTGCGCGATTGCGGCCTGGCCCGCCTGGCCATCAGCCTTGACGGCCCCACCGCCGAAATTCACGACGCCTTTCGCCGCGTGCCCGGTTCTTATGACTGGACGCTGCGAGCCGTACGCTGGGCTCACGAGATCGGCCTGCCGGCGCAGATCAACACCACCATCACCCGCCACAACCTCGGCCAGCTGGATGACGTCATCGCTCTCCTGGAAACGCTGGACATTGTGCTATGGAGCGTCTTCTTCCTCGTGCCCACCGGGCGCGGCCAGAGCATTGACCTGATTTCGGCGGAAGAATTCGAGCAGGTTTTCGAAAAGCTGTATGAGACCTCGCGGCGCGTGAAGTTCGATATCAAGAGCACCGAGGCGCAGCATTACCGCCGCTTCCTGCTGCAGAAGCGAACGGAAGCCCGGCGCAGCGGCCAAGCCGCCGCCATGGCTAAGGTCTTCGGGGCCACCAGCGCCGACGGCATTGGACGCGCCCCGCGCGGCATCAACGACGGCAAGGGTTTCGTCTTCATTTCCCACCTGGGCGAAGTATTTCCCAGCGGCTTTCTGCCGGTATCCGCCGGCAACGTTCGCAAGCATTCGCTCCCCGAGCTCTACCGCCACTCGCCGCTGTTCGTCGCCCTGCGCGACAGCGCTAATCTGCAGGGCAAGTGCGGTATTTGCGAGTTCCGCGAGGTCTGCGGAGGCTCGCGCGCCCGCGCCTACGCGGTCAGGGGCAACATGTTCGCGGAAGAGCCCAACTGCGTGTACCAGCCGCATCCGCGGCCGTCGCCAGTTCGCCAGGAAAACGCCGGCGCCGTTCCACAGGCTTAGTGCCCGCCCTCACCTCACTTCGTGAGCCTCATCACTGTGCTCTGGCCCAACTCCGTCAAGAATGAGGACAGCCGGAAAAACCGGCCGCGCGAAGGGGGATATCGTGGAGAGCACCTACCTGTACCGTACGAGCGCCATCTGGACCATGAAGCGCCGGGGCATTGTCTCGGCGGAAGACGTGCCGCGTACCATCAATTTCGCCGCTCCACCGGAATTCCAGGGCGAGCCCGGCCTGTGGACCCCGGAGCACCTGCTGGTGGCTTCCGTGGCTACCTGTTTCCTGGCCACTTTCCGCGCCATCGCCGAAAATTCCAAGCTGCACGTGGTGCGCCTGGAGGTTGAGGCTGAAGGCCTGCTGGAGAAGGAAGAGGGCGGCTTTCGCTTTACCCAGATAATGGTGCGGCCCCGGCTGGCTATCGCCGATGCGGCTGACGAGGAGCGAGCGTATCGCATGCTGGAAAAGGCCGAGCGCGCTTGCCTCATCTCGCGTTCTCTTTCCAGCCACATGGAATTGCAGTCCCAGGTGGAAGTGGCTGAGTCTGTGCCAGTGTAATCGTGCGGGTAGCTGGAAGTTTCACCCGGCGTGCAGTAAGGTTGTAGGCGGGCCGGAGATGCCGGCCCGCAATGACCTCCACCCCCGCAGTTCATAGCACTGTTTCATCCGCGGCAATGCCCGCCACGGCTACGCACCCGCCTCTGCGATATGCGCTTCCCCTCATTTTGCTGTTTGTCTATGTGGCCCAGTGCGCCTGGTTCATCCGCACCCAGTCGTTCACCTTTGATGAACCCGTTCACATCGTCACCGGGCTGGAGATGTGGCGCTACGGCCTCATCCAGGACTGGAACGACCATCCGCCGCTGCAGCGCCTGCTCTGCACCTTGCCCCTGATCGGCCAGAAGTGGCAGGTGGATGTGAAGGGGCATTTTCCGGAGTTCACCGCACTTGCTTTTCATCCCAGCCCGCAGCAGATGGCTGATCGCGGGCGCGCCGTAAGCGTGGTGCTGGGCATCATCCTCGGCCTGGTGTTGTGGACCACTACTCGGCGCCTCTATTCCGAGCAGGCGGCTAACCTCGCGCTTGCCATGTTCGCCTTCTCGCCGGCCCTGATCGCCCACTACTCGCTGATTACTACCGATGGCGTCGGCGTGCTCATGGTCTTCGCCACCGCGGTGCAGTTGCTGCGCTGGCGACACCATCCCACGCGCGGCCAAACCGCGCTAATGGGCGTAGTCATGGGACTGCTGCTGCTGGCAAAGTTTTATACCCCTCCCATGTTTATTGTGGCGCTGGCCTGGCTGCTGCTTCTGAAACCGGAAAAGATAGTTTTCTATCCTTTGCGCTGGAACTGGCGAGCGGCGGGTGCGGTCTGCGCCATTGCTTTCCTGGTTGTGTGGGCGGGCTACTTTTTCCACGTTTCGCACCTGACCATGCGCAACGGCACCTTCAATGCGACCTTTCCCCATCGTGAGCCGATCATCAAGAAAATGCGCACCCCTGTGAATTTCAGCATTCCGATTCCCGCGGGCGAATACCTGGAAGGGCTGCGCAACGTGGCCTTCCACAACCATCGCGGCCATCAGGCGTTTTTCCTGGGGACGGCATCGCTGAAAGGCGGATGGCGGCTTTACTACCCCACGGTAGTAGTGTTGAAGTGGCCTTCAGTCGTAGTGCTTCTGTTTCTCGTCGTGCTGCTACTAGCCGTGATGCGGCGAATCGCAATCCCTCGTGATCTCTTAATCATGGCCACCTTTCCGGCCGTGTACTTCGTGTTTGCCATCTTTTCCCACATTGATATCGGCGACCGGCACGTCTTGCCCATCTATCCCTTTGTGCTTCTGTTTGTTGCCGGTGGCTGCTGGCAGCTGGCACGGCGTTCGCGCAGGGCGCTGGCGCTGGTTCTGATCGCGCTGGCGCTGAATGCGGCTGACGCGCTCCGCTACGCACCGGACTATCTCTCCTACTTCACTCCCTTTGTGGCTCCCGGCCAGACTTATAAACTGCTCAGTGACAGTAACTTAGATTGGGGACAGGGCCTGCTCGCCCTGCGAAGCTACGAAGCCGAGCACCCCCAGGAAAAGATATATCTCGCCTATTTCGGCAGCGTGGATCCGGGCGCCTACGGTTTGCGGGCGCAGCTATTGCCGGAGGATCAGCGGGTTTCAGGAGCGACAGTGGTGGTGAGCGCTACGCAGCTGACGGGACAAATGCTTGAGAACTTTGACGCTTACCACTGGGTTTTGCAATATCCGCAGACGACAGTCCTGAATCACTCGTTGCACGTTTTCCAGATACCGCCGCAGTAAGCTCCAACGACTAGCGGGTGGGTGCGGAGCTGAGGCTGATGAGCCGGTCGAGGGCTCTCTGGGTTTGTTCTTTCCTTCGGCTATCAGTCACTTCCGGCTTGGCAACATGACTTGGCTTTAGCCTGGTGAGGGCGTCCGCCAGCTCGTTGAAGGAACGCGCAATCTCGGAATTACTCTGCAGCGCCACTGGATTGCCACGATCAATGGCGGGGCCAACCGCGTTGAACTGGTTGGGTATTTTCCAGAAAATGCGGCAGTTAGTGGCAGCCTGCGCGTCTTCGTCGCTAAAGCCAGCGATTTTGCGGTAGCGGTTCACCAGCAACTGCACGCGAGGACCGGTGGGATCGCCGCCCAGAAACTCGCGCACCCTTCCCGCGCTCCACAGCGAGGAAACATCTGCCTGCACTACCAGCAGCACCAGTTCCGAAAGGTCGCTAATGGTGTGGCTGATTTTGTCCATGCGGTTGGAGGCGTCTACCACCACGTACTTGTAGTGGTCCAGAAGGAGATCGAACAGAAGCACCAGGTCGCTGGTTTCAACCTCCAGCGGAGCCGGGATGCTGAGACCGGCAAGGAGGCGCAGTCCGCCCGGTAGCTCGGTCATAAATCCTTCCAGCAGAGAAGCATCCATGCGATGCAGGTTGCGCAGGGAATCTACCAGGCCAAATTGTGGCCGAAGGTTCAAGTGCAGGGAAGCGTGCCCCAGAGGAGCAAGGTCTACAAGAGCGACATGGGAGGATTGCTTCTGCAGAGCGACAGCCGTGTTAACGGCGACGGTGGTGGCACCACAACCGCCTTTGGCGCTCATGATGGTGATGAGTTTCCCACGCGCGCCACCGGACTTTTTGCCCTGCAGGGAAGCATGCAGACGGGCAAAGGCCTCAAGCAAGGTAGCGCTGGATAAATCGCGGTCCAGGAACTCACTAGCCCCTGCCCGCATGGCACGAATAATCACCTGCGGCTGGCTGAGAGCGCCGACGGCAAAAACGGCAAGCGATTCTTTGGCCAGGATCTCAATGGCAGTGATGCCGGAATCGGGGTCACCGTTCGCGATGTCCACCAGAACGACATCGGGACGCATTTGCTGCAGTTGCCGAACCGAGTTATCGGCGGCGACGGCAGGAAGGCTGTCGCGCCGAAACACCACTTCCGCGGCCAGCGTGGCCTCCACTCGAGATTTGAGCTGCGAGAGATGCTCTTCCTGTTTGCCGACCAGAGCGACTCGGAACGTGCGCATGCGTGGTTGTCCTTGACTGTCAATATCTTAGGGTGGGCTCGCCACGGCTCCAAGTGACGAAGGTCATAGACCGGGCAAACTCGGGCCCGAACCTGGGAGGAGGGTCAAGACAAGGCTAATTAGCCTCTTCAGATTGAGCTACTTCAAGGCAGAAAAGTCTTTCTGAGGGTTATGAGTTGTGATAGGGTGACGACCTACTAAATGGTACCAGGGAGACAGCAGTGCACACTCCGGGCCAGCAATTACGTATTCTGCGGGAACAACTTGGGCTGACCATGCGGGACGTGGAAGTCTCGAGTACGCGCATAGCCGCCAAGCACGCCAACGACGATTTCGGCATCGCTCTGAGCCGTCTGTCGGATATCGAGACTAAGGGCATTGTACCCAGCATTTACCGGCTTTACTCGCTGGCTGTAATCTACCGTCGGGACCTGCGCGAGCTGCTGGCGTGGTATGGCATTGATTTGAATGATGCGGCCGCCGATTTGAACGCGGTGGAATTGCGCCGCTCGCATCGAGCCGAGGTCCTGCTGGGCGCCAGTGCGGTGCGAGTGCCGGTGCGCCTGGATCCTTCGTTCGACCCCAAGCGCAGCGCCAATCTGGGGCGAATGATCGAGCAATGGGGCCTGATTCCCATGGCTTACCTGGCGCAGTTCGCGACTCGGAATTACACCTATGGCTATGTAGGAACGGAAGATTTCACCATGTACCCCATCCTGCTGCCGGGATCGTTTGTGCAGGTGGATGAAGCGAGAAACAAGGTGACCAGCGCCATGTGGCGCTCCGAGTATGAGCGCCCGATTTACTTTGTGGAAACCCGCCATGGCCATACCTGCTGCTGGTGCAGCTTGAAAGGGGATCAGCTTACATTGCAGCCCCACCCGCTATCACCGCAGCCGGTGCGCATCCTGCGCCATCCCCAGGAGGCGGAGGTAATTGGCCAGGTGGTGGGAGTGGCTATGAGGCTTGCGGACTGGTACGAATCTGAGCACGCGCCAGAAACGAAATCGCGCGCAGCACTGAATTGAAGTGAAGAACTGGGCCCGCCCCGGCGCCCTGCGGAGCCAAAACCGTCCCACGCTCGGAAAGGTACTCCAGGTATTGCTCCAGCCCCAGGCCGGATTGCGACTGGGCCGCATCGTTCAATAGAAGGCTCAAGGGCATGGTCAACACCCTGGAGAACAGCAGGCGATGAGCCTCAGAGGCGGCCTGGTGAGCGGCGATTTCCCCGTGTACCCGAGCTAAACCCCAGTGGCTGTAGGCGCCATCGCCCTGGCGAAGGCCCGCTACGTAGTCTAACTTGCCGAATAAGCCGGCCACGCCCGCCAGGCTGTTAAGCACAAAATCGTCAAAAGGCGACTGGAAAGTCATTTTTGTTCCGTTTTCCGGAATATGGAACTTTTGCCTATTTTCTTGCTTTTATCGGCCCGGCAGCACATTATCATGCCCAGACCAGGAGCGGAAGAGGACTTCCGGAACAGGAAGTGGGAGCGGTTTCAGGGTGGTAAAGATTTGCAACCGCAGAGGCCCCAGAGAAGATGGCGTTTCTGAACCGGAGCGCCCAGGGCTTTCCATGATTGTGCAAGTAGTTGAAATTAGAAGAAGCAGATGATAATAACCGCGGTACTTGTTGTTCTGGTGGCGGTCGCGCTGTGGCTATTAGCCCGGGCAGCGCGGGGGCAAACCGCAATCAGCGTTGCCAACCTGGTAGACCTGCAGGGGCGCACCACCGCCATTGACGTTGAGGCATTCCGCAATCTCACATCCTCCCAGGAAGAGGACTATCTGCGCCGGCAGCTGCCGGTAAGGGAATTCAGGAGCATCCAGCGGGAGCGGATGCGGGCCGCAATCGCTTACGTCCAGGAAGCTTTACAAAACGCGGCTATCCTGCTGCGCCTGGGGGAAGCGGCGCAGCGGAGCGCTGATCCGCAGCTGGCGGCGGCAGGCCGCAAGCTAGTGGAGACTGCTATTCGCATGCGCCTGTATGCATTTTTTGCGCTGCTGAAGCTTTACCTAAACCTCGCCTTTCCCGGCTTGCACCTTTCGCCCTCCGCGGTGGCCGACCGCTACGAGGGGCTCACCGACGCCATGGCTCGCTTTACCCGGCTGCAGCAGCCGGGGCTGGTAACCCGCATATCGCTTAGCCTGTAAACATCATCTAGTCGTAACAAGGAGACGTTGCAAGCAACGTCTCTACCAGTATGCGGCTGGAGCGGGCAGATAGCGTTCAGGCGCGCCAGGGATAGCTGCGAGAGCCGTAGGCGCGGCCGTGCTCGGTGTCATCGCTTCCGGCTGTGGCAGCGCGTTCCACGGGGCGAGGCTCTGCGCGCGGTTCGGGCAGAAATTCATAGTGCTCCACCATCACCGCTACTCCGAACTTGGCGCCCAGGCCGGGTCCGTCCACGCGCAAGGCCTTGCCGCGGCAGCAGACGCGCATGCTTTCGGTGAGCGTAATTTCGGGCGGCAGCACGAGAGTGAATTCCACGCTGCCGGCGGGAGCCACCTTGGAGTCAGTGAGGATAAAGGCTCCGCGTGCGCTCACGTCCTGGGTGATGCCGCGGCATTCCAATTCGCCGCCGAGGCGAAGGGTGACCGGAATCTGGAACGGAAAACGCTGTGCGGCGCGACGTTCGTGCTGAACTGGAGAAGAACTCATGGCCACTCTCCCTGCGGGCACGGGCCCGACCCGGGCGGGTCGGCCAGCAGAAGCTTACCCTCATCCGCGCGGGAAGAAAAGCAACAAATGAAAATTGCGAAGACGTTACTATGCGGTTAACGGAACATCCAGCCGCTGGGCCAGCAGCCTGCTTCTGCCACTAGTTCGGGCCGGTAAAACAGTGTGTTTAAAAGTCGTTTGAAAAACGCGTTTTGCAGGTTCAGGAACGCATTCCTCAGGGACTAAAAGCCCGAATTCAAACTGGCGTCTGGGTCCCCGGACTGAAAGTCCGGGGCTTCCACATTAAATGAGAAAGCGGGGATGTTCCCACTCAAGCCAAAAGCGGGATTGAGTGGGGCACCACATCGTTGCCTTCGGGTTCCCTCAGGCAGGCTGTGCCCTTCCGAAAACCATTTTAAGACAGCATTCGTTGGCTCCAGCCTGCCCGCATTTAAGATAGACCATCTACATTTAATGCGATGGCACTCAGCGAAAACCCAGAGCAGAAGGCCGGCGAGGCAGTGACCGTCCGCTCGCCTTCGCGGCTGGCGCTGGCCATGCGTTCGCTGCGCCACCGCAACTTCCGCCTGTTTTTCGGCGGGCAGCTCATTTCGCTGATCGGCACCTGGATGCAAAACATTGCACAGGCGTGGCTGGTCTACCGGCTGACCGGTTCGTCGCTGCTGCTGGGCACGGTTGGCTTTGCTTCGCAGATCCCGGTGTTTCTGCTGGCCCCGATCGGAGGCATGGTGGCCGACCGGCACAACCGCCATCGCGTGGTGATCGGCACGCAAAGCGCCTCCATGGTGCTGGCGTTGATTCTTGCCGCCCTGACGCTGGGAGGAGTGGTGCAGGTGTGGCAAATCATGGTGCTGGCCGCGCTGCTGGGGGTGGTGAATGCCTTCGATATTCCCGCGCGGCAGGCGTTCATTGTGGAAATGGTGGGCAGGGAAGACCTGATGAACGCTATCGCGCTCAATTCCTCCATGTTTAATGGAGCGCGCATTATCGGGCCGGCGATTGCGGGAATTCTGGTGGCCAGCATCGGGGAAGGGTGGTGTTTTTTCGCGAACGGCGTCAGCTACATCGCAGTGATTGTGGGCCTGCTACTCATGCACGTGGAATTTGTGCGGCGCTCGCGGGAAAGCTCGCCGCTGGAGCACATCATTGAAGGATTTCGCTTCGTGCGCCGCACCTTGCCCATCCGCGATCTGCTGCTCCTGCTGGGGCTGGTGAGCCTGGTGGGCATGCCTTATTCCGTGCTCATGCC
>DATJFA010000581.1:0-5475 GCA_035496015.1 Terriglobales bacterium
GCCCTGGCCGAACTGGCGGTGAAGCACGATCTTTTCGTGCTCTCCGACGAAATTTATGCGCGCATTGTTTTTGGCGGCGCCTATAAATCCATGCTCAGCTATCCCGGCATGGCAGATCGCACCTTCATCATTGATGGCTTCTCCAAGAGCTTTGCCATGACTGGCTGGAGGCTCGGCTACACGGTCGCACCCGAGCGTTTCGTGCCTGCGCTCGACCTGCTGGCCGTGAACAGCTACACCTGCGTAGCCGAATTCACCCAATGGGCGGCCATTGAAGCGCTGCGCGATTCCCAGGGGGCCACTCCGCGCATGGTGCGCGAGTTTGAAAAACGGCGCCAGCAGTTCATCGCCGACCTGAACCGCATTTCCGGCTTCCGCTGCCTGCCGCCCGAAGGCGCGTTTTATGCCTGGGTGAATATCGCCGATACCGGCGTTTCCGCCGAGGAACTGTGCCGCATCATGCTGGAAGATGCCGGCGTGGCCGCCATTCCCGGAGCCGCCTTCGGCGAAGCCGGCCGCGACTTTGTGCGCTTCAGCTTTGCGTCGTCGAATGCGACCTTAAAGGAAGCGACCGAACGCATCCAGAAGGTTTCCGCGGCCTGGACAACGGCGGTGGCTCGCCGGTAGACAAAAGGGTTCACCACAGAGACACAGAGGCTCAGAGGAAACCGGGAAAGCTTAGACACTCTGTGTCTCAGTGCCTCTGTGGTGAAAAAGGGTTCTGCCAACTGACCATGTTTCCAAAACTTTTACCCGTTCTGCTTTTGTTGCTGCCCACACTCTCTCTCGCTCAGGCCCAGCCTTATCCCGGCCCTGACCTGCAGGCCACCTACCAGCGGCTGCTCGGCGAAATCCAGAAGATTCCGCTTTACGATCACCACGCCCATCCCGGCTTTTCCGACGATCCCGACGTGGACGCCATGGCTGCGCCCCCCAACTACAGTTCGCCTTTGCGCGAGCGCCTGGACAATCCCGAAATGATTGCCGCCATGAAGGCACTCTGGGGCTATCCCTACGACGACATGAGCCCGGAGCATGCCAAATGGCTGGTGGCCAAGAAGGCGGAACTGCGCAAGCAACTGGGTGACGCCGGATACTGGGACAGCATCCTCGATAAGCTCGGCGTTGAAACCTCCATCGCCAACCGGGCGATGATGGACTACCTCGATCCCCACCGCTTCAAGTGGGTCTTCTTTGCCGACTCCTTCATGTGGCCGTTCAACAATCGCGACATGACGGCCCGCAACTCCGACGAGCAGGTCTATATCCCGCTGCAGGAAAAGATGCTGCACCGCTGGATGCAGCAGGAGAATGCAAGGGCCCTGCCCAACAACTTCGATAATTATTTAAAATTCATTTCTCGCACTCTGGAAGACAACCAGCGCAAGGGTGGCATCGCCATGAAGTTTGAGGCCGCCTACTTCCGCTCACTGCATTTCGGCGATCCCCCCAAGGCTGCGGCGGAAGCGGTCTATGGCAAGTATCACGCCGGCGGCATCCCAACCATGCAGGAGTACACCACGTTCCAGGGCTACATTTTCCGCTACCTGGTGAGCGAAGGCGGCCGCCTGCATCTGCCCGTGCATATCCACACTGCGGTCGGAATCGGCGACTACTTCGACATCACGCACGGCAACATCTTTAACCTGGAAAACGTGCTGCGCGATCCGCGCTACAGCAACGTGACCTGGGTCATGATCCACGGCGGTTATCCGCTGGAGCGCGTGGCCATCTGGCTGGCGGCCATGAAGAATGTCTATCTCGATTCTTCGCTGATGGAAATGGACGTGTACCCCGCCCAGTTCAAAGAGTCGCTGAAGGAGTGGCTGGAGCTGTTCCCGGACAAGATCACCTACGGCTCCGACTGTTTTCCCTACAACGATGTGATGGGCGCGGAGGAAAGCTACTGGCTGGGCGTGCAGACAACTCGCGAAGCCCTGGCCGGCGCGCTGGCGGAGATGGTTTCCGAACACGAAATCACGGAAGACCGCGCCCTGCAGATGGCGCACGCCTACCTGCACGACACCGCGGCCAACCTGTACAAGTAGCGAGCCTAGCGTGTGGTCGTCACAGCGCCGCGCTTTTCCATCGGTATGAAGGCCCGCTCCTGCGCGCCGGTGTAGACCTGCCGAGGCCGCGCGATCTTCTGCTCGGAATCCATCAGCATCTCATTCCATTGCGCCAGCCAGCCCGCGGTGCGCGGAATGGCGAACATCACCGTGAACATCTCCGGCAGGAAGCCCATGGCCTGGTAAATGATGCCCGAGTAGAAGTCCACATTGGGATACAGCTTGCGCTTGACAAAGTATTCATCCTCCAGCGCAATCCGTTCCAGTTCCAGAGCGATATCGAGCTTGGGATTACGGCCGGTGGCCTCAAACACCCGCTCCGCCGTCCACTTGATAATTTTGGCGCGCGGATCGTAATTCTTGTACACGCGGTGCCCGAAGCCCATCAGCTTGCCGTGCCCTTCCTTGATGCGCTTCACATACGCGGGCACATTCTGCTTGGAGCCAATTTCATCCAGCATGCGCAGCACCGCTTCATTGGCGCCGCCGTGCAGCGGGCCGGCCAGCGCCGATGCGGCGCCGGCCGTGGTCAAGTAAGGATCAGTAAGCGCGCTGCCCACCGAGCGCATGGCATTGGCGCTGCAATTCTGCTCGTGGTCGGCGTGCAGGATGAACAGGATGTCCAGCGCCCGCTCCAGCACCGGATTGGCCATGTACTTCGGCTCCACCATGCGCCACAGCATGTTCATGAAATTTCCGGTGTAGGTCAGGTCATTGTCCGGATAGACATAGGGATAGCCCTTGCTGTGGCGGTAGCAGTAAGCGGCGATGGTGGGCACTTTGCCGATCAGGCGGAGCATCTGGTGCTTGCGAATCTCCGCGTCCTCCACCTGCTTGGCCTCAGGATAAAGCGTGGAGAGCGCCGCCACCGTGCTCACGAACATGCCCATGGGGTGAGCGTTGTAACGGAAGCCCTCCAGGAGTTTCTTCACCGTTTCGTGCAGCATGGTGTGGTGCGTGATCTGGTAAATCCACTCCTTCATCTGGGCTTGGGTCGGCAGTTCGCCCCAGATCAGCAGGTACGCCACCTCCAGGAACGTGCAGTGCTCCGCCAGCACCTCGATGGGATAGCCGCGATAACGAAGGATGCCGCGGTCGCCGTCAATGAAGGTGACGCTGCTGCGGCAGGAGGCGGTGTTGGTGAACGCCGGGTCGTAGCTCATCAGACCGAAATCATCCGCGCCGGTTTTGATCTGCCGCAGGTCCATCGCGCGGATGGTCCCGTTTTCCACCGGAATTGTGTAGGTGGTTCCCGTCCGGTTGTCGGTTACTGTGAGCGTGTTGTTCGCCATGTGTTTCTCCTCGCCGCGGTTCCTCCGGGGCTGCTGCACCCCAAAAGCCTGAGTCCAAATTCTACAGAGAGCGGGGGCCGGTCTCAATCACCCTGGCCGGCCGCGCCAGGACTGGAGCAGGACTACCCCGCCTCTTGGCCATTGTTGCTGGCTGCCACAGCCGCTAGCTGTGAGGAGAGTCACTCCGCTTTGTGAGCCCGCACACCATTTCACCACAAAGGATACAAAGGGTCTGTAAAGGAAAGTGGGCTCTTTCTCGCCAGCCGGTTGTTTGCGCGCTTACGGGAAAATCGTCCGCGATAGTATGGATGCGATGACGGCTCTGGGTCTTGCTATCACCTTTGCTACTGCCGCCGTGCTGGTTGTCGAATTCCTGCGTCATCGGCGATTTCACCTGCCCGCCTGCGGATGGGTAGGGATCGCCATCCTGGCCGTTGCGGAAGGGCTCATGTTCCACCACGTTGAGCCGGTGGCCACCTACTTCACGCCCATTGCCTGGACGGCTTATATTCTGCTTGCCGACTCCGCCGTAAATGCCATCACCGGCCACTCCCGCCTGCGCGACACCCCGGCTGAATTCGCAAAAATGGCCCTGCTTTCCATTCCCTTGTGGCTGATTTTTGAAGCCTACAACTTGCGCCTGGGTAACTGGACTTACGTGGGCCTGCCCCTTAATCGTGCCTTGGCCCTTCTTGGCTACGGCTGGTCGTTTGCCACCATTACTCCCGGCATCCTGGAAACTGCTGACCTGGTGGAAGCTTTTGGCTGGTTCCGGCCCGCGGCGCCACTCCAGTTCTCTGCCCAGGCACAAGCCATCATGGTGACGTTCGGCGCGGCCTGCCTGGCCCTGCCATTGCTGCTGCCCCAACGCACGGCCGCCTACTTGTTTGCCCTGGTCTGGGTGGGATTTATTTTTCTCCTCGACCCTATCAACTACCGCCTGCGCCTGCCCTCCATATTGGGCGATTTTGCCGCCGGCCGCCGCAGCCGTTTCTACTCTCTGCTGATCTCCGGTTTCATCTGCGGCTGGCTCTGGGAGTTCTGGAATTACTGGGCGTCGGCTAAGTGGCACCACAATTTCCCCCTGTTACAGGACCTGAAGCTTTTCGAGATGCCGGCGCCCGGCTATCTTGGCTTCCTGCCCTTTGCCGTGGAATGTTTTGTTATGTACGTGAGCGCCTCCTGGCTGGTGGCGCGGCCGGCCGCCGCTGTGCTCAATTCACGGTTGCCCGGCCCCAGTCAGGATCAGTAGGTACAGCTCTCGTTGTCTGCCTGCTTCGCCTCTGCTATCTTCGCCGTTTGCGATTCCCACTCCACCGCAGTTCCGGAGCCCTCGTGAAAGCCTTATTTGCGGTCCTCGTCTTATCTGTTGTGCTGGTTGCCCAGAACCCTTCAGCGAAACCTGCCACACCCTTTGCGGAGGACGGTAAGTCCATAGACTCCGTCATTCACGCCATGTATGACGTCATCTCAGGTCCTGCCGGCGCGCGTAACTGGGAGCGGTTTCACTCGCTATTTCTTCCCCAGGCGACTCTGGCCACCGTGCTTCACAAAGACGGCCGGACTCTGCACAAAGTAATGACGCCCGATGATTATGAGCGCGGCGCCGGAGCCTACTTCCAGCAGCATGCCTTTTACGAATCGGAGATTGCCCGCCATACCGAGCAATTCGGCAACATCGCCCACGTGTTTACCACGTACGCCTCGCGCCATGAGGCCAAGGCCGAACCCTTTGAGCGCGGCATCAATAGCGTGGAACTACTTAACGATGGCGCCCGCTGGTGGATTCTGACTATCTCCTGGGATTCCGAGCGCCCCGATAATCCCATTCCCGCGGAGTACCTGAAGACCGCGCCACACTGAATTTCACCACAGAGGCACAGAGTCACAGAGAAAAGCTCAGTTGCTGTGATAATCCACGATTTTGACGGTAGTCAGGTCCGTACGAATTTCCAATCATCAGCCTTCAATGAAATTTCCCCACCCCCAACAGTTAGGGAAGCTCTGATTAAGGCAATTTCTGTCATCCTGCCGTTCGTAAGCAGAGCTTCCTTAGCAGGCCCCTATTCTTGCCGTATTGAATTATTTCCTCGGTGCCTCTGTGTCTCTGTGGT
>DATJFA010000582.1:0-2670 GCA_035496015.1 Terriglobales bacterium
GCCTAACGTTACGTCCACTGAAATGCCGCGCAACTGCTGGCTGAGCTGCTTCTGGATGGCCTGACGGACCTCGCCCAGAGTGCGTCCCGCCACCACCAACGCGCCTGCCTCAGGGATCGATATACGCCCCTCGCGATCCACAGTGCGTTGAAGGTGTTGCGACGAACTGCCCCAGTAGTCCACTACCAGCTCATCGCCGGGACCAATGACATAATCCGGGCCCACAGGCACGCTCAACGGGGCTTTGTCCGCGGCAGCTGCGCTATTGCGGAAGAGCGCGGCGCCAAAGCGCTCCAGCTTGGTTTCGTCCGTTGTGGCCTGGGTGTAAAGATCGCGCAGGACGGGCAGGTTGCGAAAAGGATATTGGTCCTGCGAAGGTCCCTTGCTGGCCTGTGGCGGCCTGTTGCCGCGCATCTGTCCGCGCATCCCTTGCTGGCCTGGCAAAGTCTGCTGCCCTGTTGTGCCTGGTCGCTGGATGGTCTGTGGCAACGGCTGCTGGCCGCCCGGCTGGCCTGTCTGCGCCCCTTGCCCCAAGGGCACCGCCTGCTGCCCGGTTTGCTCGGTAGAAGTCTGGTCCTGCTGCGCCGGTCCGAATCCGCGCTTGGCCAGTTCATTGGCCGCAAGCTGGCGCACCCGGTCATCGGAACGGATCTGACTAAAGAGACGCTCATCCGTGATTTCGTTTTCGGAGACGTTATATCCACGATCGCGAAGCTGGTTCACAATCTCCGCTTTCGCGTCCGCGAGCACGTCAGGATTTTCCTGGAGAATCTGGATAATCTCGTCGGCCGAGAGCTCTGAATCCTGGGCAAACGACTTTCCGGTAAGGACAATGCAGAAAATAAGCAGCGCCAGCAGGCAGGCAAAACGCATGCGGCTACGCATCAACGATGAGTTCAAATCTTTTCCCCTGATGAAAAGAATGATAACTATCCCGTTCGAATACACGTCCCTGATCAGCTTACAAAGCAGGAACTCGCATTTTATTTTAAGTACAGGCGGAAGGATAGAAGCAAAGCACCGCATTTGTCCAACGCGGCCAGCGTCCTGCCAGAGATGCGGTCAAGTCCCTGCTGTGCGACCGCTGGAAATAGTCACGCCCGGCAACTCTGACGCGACATCTCTCCGCCGTAGAGAAGGCATCCCATCTAGGAAGCAAAGGTCTTGAAAGTGAATGATCCCAATAGCTGAAAGAATTGGCTACTGAAGTACATAAGGAGCAGCTTTCTATGCGCAAGATTTTATTCGTATCATCCGTGTTTGCTCTGGCGGTAGGCATGGCCACCGCGCAAAGCACGGGTACGGTTACGCCAAGTCCCGGTATGGGGCCACAGACAGGCACGTCCACTACGCAGTCGCAGCCGGGGACAACGACAACAACACAGCCTGGCGCTACGACGCAGCCAAGTTCGGCGGGAACTCTGCAGACGTCGCCGCCCGGCTCCAGCTCCACCGGAAGTCCGGCAGTTACACAAGGGACACCAGGGGTTGCCGGCAGCGCTGGATCAGTAACCGGGGGCACCATGCAGAACCAGACGGGCACGACAAGCACTGTAGTTCCGTGTACGCCGTCCAACAGCACCAGCACCGGAACCTCAACTTCAAGCACGACAACTCCGAGCTCAACCTCAACGAACCCTAGCAGCACGGCCTCAACGACTCCCAGTGCGTCTTCCAGTACACCGACCACCAGCAGCGGAACGGGAAGTTCCAGTTCAACTGTAGCTTCAGCAAATCCGTCGCGCCCCAGCGGGACGTCAACAAGTGGAACCTCGGCAACGGCAGCGACCCCCTGCACGCCGGGCAGCAGTACGACTCCAGCCGGAACTACTTCAACCGTGCCGAGCAATCCGCCGCCCGCGAGCGACATCGGAACGGGGTCTTCCACTTCGACTCAGCCATCGAAGCCGCCTCTTCGCTAAGGCGCGGTTAGACATTTCGATGCACTAAAACCAAACGGCTGCCTGTGGGCAGCCGTTTTGCTTTCCACTGGAACTCGGCTGCGTCCCACCCGTAACATCACAACCATGAATGATCCCGATCGCGCAGCCTGAACCGACACCGCCGAAGCTTATTGCCCCGTTATGGCACACAGGAATCTTACTGGCCGCTCTGGCAGGACTGGCCGCCTGGAGCGCGCTGCAACACGGACTCCTTGCTGCGGGATCACGAACGGCGTCTTATGTTGTCACCATTGCCTGCGAGTGGCTGCTGTTTGGCCTGGCAGCGTGGGGCGTACGCATGGGTGGCGTTTCCATTAGCACCGTAGTCGGCGAACGATGGTCAACCCCAAAGCTGTTCCTGCGCGATCTGGGGATTGGCGCTCTGTTTCTCCTTGGCTCGAATGTAGCCCTGGCCGGGCTCTCCGCCGTGCTGCGTCCAGGCCCGAATGCAAACGTAGCCAGAATGCTTCCTCATGGCCGCATTGAAATCACGTTGTGGATTTTTGTGTCCCTTTCCGCCGGGATTTGTGAGGAATTCGTGACGCGGGGATATCTGCAAAAGCAGCTCGGAGGCCTATTGAAAAATGCCGCAGCCGGAGTGGTGGCGCAAGGCATCATCTTTGGCGCCGCCCATGCATACCAGGGTTCCAAGCGTATGTTCACGATTGCCGTGTTGGCCTGTATGATGGGATGGCTGGCGCAGTGGCGGCAAAGCTTGAGACCGGGA
>DATJFA010000583.1:0-4675 GCA_035496015.1 Terriglobales bacterium
TCCACTTAGCTTAGGCCCTCAAGTTAGCTTTGCAACTGGCCGATTTTGCCGTAAATCGAACCTGAACTACCCGATGCTCAATGCCTCGCCGCGCTGCTTGCGGTTGAGCACGTAATCGAAAATCACGCGTGAGACAAACACGGCGGTGAACAGGTTGGCCAGCAGACCGAAGGTCAGCGTGACCGCGAAGCCCTTCACCGGGCCGGTGCCGAAGATAAACAAAATAAAGGCGGAAACGATGGTGGTCACGTGCGTATCCACAATCGTGATCCAGGCGTGGGCAAAGCCCTGCTCTACCGCTGAGGGCGGGGTCTTGCCATTGCGCAGTTCTTCCCTGATACGCTCAAAAATCAGCACGTTGGAGTCAACGCCCATACCGACGGTAAGAATGACGCCGGCAATGCCAGGTAACGTCAATGTCGCGCCAGTGTATCCCAGGAACCCCAACAAAATAATGAGGTTAAGGATAAGCGCCACGTCGGCATTCACTCCTGCCCCGTGGTAGTAGACAAGCATGAACACCAACACCGCGAGCATGCCGATAATGGCAGCCCGCACGCCATCGCGAATGGAATCAGCGCCTAAGGAAGGGCCGACGGTGCGGTCTTCCAGGTAGTGAATGCTGGCAGGCAGGGCGCCGGAGCGCAGGACCATGGCTAAGTCCTTTGATTCCTGCTCACTAAAGCGACCATTGATCACGCCGGAATCGTGAATCTGCTCCTGAATGGTGGCCACTTCCTGGACTTTGTTGTCCAGGACAACCGCCAGCTTGTCGCCCACGTGAGAGCCGGTGAAGGCGGCAAAGCGCCGGCCACCGTCGTTAGTGAGCTGGAAGCTCACATCGGGGCGGCCATTCTCATCGCGGCTCTCCCTGGCATCACGCAGGTCGCGACCCGTGACCGCGGCGGAGCGCGAGATCAAGTACCACACATCGTGGGGCTCGCCGCCGCTGGTATCGCCTATGCTCTTGCCGCGCAACAACATAGTGCCCGGGGGCAGAACCCCGTTGTTGGCGCTAAGGGCTTCCTGCTCACTGGAGTAGGGGCCGCCGAAGGCCTGGCGAATCTCCAGCATGGCGGTGGACTGCATGATGGCCTTCACACGCGCCGGATCGTCCACGCCGGGCAACTGGACCAGAATCTGGTATTGCCCCAGGCCGTGTTCTTCAATCACGGGTTCGCTAACGCCCAACTGGTCAATGCGATTGCGAATGGTTTCGATGGCCTGCTGCACCGCCCGGTTCTTGAGTTCGGCCAGGTTAGACGGTTTCATGGAAACCGTGTAGCTGTCCTGGGCGCCGGAAGACAGGTTGTACTCCGGCAAATCGCTGGTGACGATGTCGCGCAAATCACCAGAGTGATCAGCCGAGACGCCCTTAATTTGAATGTGGTCGGGATTGTTGGCCGGGTCGGCCTGGGAGATCTCGGCGAAGGCGATGTTGCGGCTGCGCAGCGCGGCTTTCAGGCGTTCGATGGCCTGCTGGGCGTCCACGTTGACGGCGTCGTTTACCTGCACCTGCAGGATGAGGTGGGTTCCGCCCTTGAGGTCCAGGCCCAGATTAATGCGCTGCAGCAGGGCGGCAGCCAGCCCCGAGCCGGTGAGGCTGGAAGGAATGCCGAAAATGCCGTACACAAAAACCAGGAGAACGGCAATGATGAAAACTGACTTCCAGAGCAGGTTTTGCTTCATAAAACTGGGAGACTACCTTGAAAATACCGGGTATTTCAGCCGGCTGCAACCGCCTACGATTTACTGCCCTCCTCGGGATTAGCCAGGGAAACAACCGCCGAGCGGGATATCTCGAGGCGCAAATTATCCGGGGGCACGCGGAGCTGCAAAGCATCATCGCGCAAGGAAATGATGGTGCCGCGAATACCGCCGCTGGTGACCACCTTGTCGCCGGCCTTCAACTCGCCCAGCATGTGCTGCCATTTTTTCTGCCGCCGCTGCTGGGGCATAATGAGCAGAAAATAGAAAATCGCGAAAATCAGGATCAGCGGCAGCAGGCCCCAACCCAGGGCCCCGCCACTATCTTTGGCCTGCAAAAAGGCCGCTAGCAGATAGATTTCCATGAAAGCTGATTAAACCTCTTACCTCGGCATGACGTACTCTGCCTGCGCGGAGCCTAAGAACACTGTAATTCCCTGCAGGAAAGCTCGTGACCCCTGTCGTCAGGCCGGTTACATCTGAATCAGGTATGAACAGGGGATTCGACTACGGTTTCGGTGTGGACCGTACACCAGAAAGAAGAGCCCACTCCCCAAGTTTTATAGAATGCCGCACGGCCCGCATGGTGTCAAGGTAGTGGGCCAGGTTGTGGATGGTGTTCAGGACCTGGGCCAGAATCTCGTTGCCGGCGTATAGATGACGCAGGTAGGCGCGGGAATAGCGGGCGCAGACGCGGCAGCCGCAGCGGGGATCGAGCGGCCCTTCATCGCTGGCGTAGCGCGCCTGCTTGATAGAGATCTTCCCTTCCGAGGTGAACAGCAAACCGTGGCGGGCGGCGCGGGTGGGCAGGACGCAATCCATCATGTCAATGCCCATGGCGGCATAGCGCACGATTTCTTCGGGCGTGCCCACGCCCATGAGGTAGCGGGGACGGTCTGCGGGCAACTGCGGAAGGGTGGCGGCAACAATTTCTTCGGTCAAGGCGCGCGGCTCGCCTACGCTCAGGCCACCGATAGCGTAGCCGGGAAAGCCGATTTCTACCGTCCGCTCGGCGGATTCGCGGCGCAGGTCAGGGTACATGCCGCCCTGCACGATGCCGAAGAGGGATTGGTGGTCAGCGGACGACGGGTGATGGTCGTCGGAACGGTCGACGGTCGACGGTTGGCAGTCGACGGGAAAGGCGCTCTGGGCCTTCGGCTCTCGGCTCTCGGCAAACCGTCCCGTGGCCTGAGGGCTGACTGCTGAATGCTGGGTGCTGCTCTTACCCGTCAGCCGCCGGCTGTCGACGGTCGCCCAGGGTACCTCGTTTTTATGCTCCTCAAAATACCTTTTGCTGCGCTCGGCCCACCGCAATGTGAGTTCCATCGAGGCCCGGGCGCGTTCGCGCTCAGCCGGATGTTCGGTGCACTCGTCGAAGGCCATGATGATGTCGGCGCCCAGGCCGATCTGCGCGGCTATCGCGGTCTCCGGGCTGAGGAAGTGCGAGGAGCCGTCCAGGTGCGAGCGAAACGACACGCCCTCCTCGCTGACCTTGCGCAGGTCGTTGAGGCTGAAGACCTGGTAACCGCCGGAATCGGTGAGGATGGCGCGCGGCCAGGACATGAAGCGGTGCAGACCGCCCAGCTTGCGCACCTGCTCCACTCCGGGCCGCAAATAGAGGTGATAGGTGTTGCTGAGCAGGATTTCGACGCCCAGGTCCTCCAGCACGTCCTGAGGCACGGCTTTAACGTTGGCGAGAGTGCCCACGGGCATGAAGGCGGGCGTTTCGACCACGCCGTGCGGCGTGAGCAGGCGACCGGCGCGGGCAGAGTCGAGGCGGGCGTGGATGGTAAAAGAGAGCGGCATTTGCGGCTGAGAAGATTGTAGCGAAAAGGGGCTTGTGGCCCTTAGCTCCTGGCCGTTAGCTCTTATCGCTCAGCAGGGCAAAGGTGGCGAGACGTAACAAGTTACGTTTCTACAGGTATTCGAGGTGGCGCACAACGCCGAGCAACTCTGGTAAAGACGTTGTTTGCAACCTCTCGCGGGCGCCCGCACCACAGTCTTTTTGACTCAGATTCTCTGCGCCAATCCGTGTTGATCCGCGGTAGAGAAGTTAATATTCACTGCGGCGGCAAGATGCCGCCGCGACAGCCGGCGAGACGCCGGCGCTACGACTCGCGGGCGAGGGCTCCCGCGCCACAAGATTTCCTTCAGGCGGATGGCGAGTCTAGCTGGCGGCGGTGCGCAGTTCGGGCAGGCGCTGGCGCATCTGCTCCAGATGATGGCGCTCGTGGCCGGCGAGAATATAGAGCAGGGCGCGCACCGAGACTTCCTTGTCGTCGGCTTTGCCGCGGCGATTCAGCGCTTCGGCGGTGAAGCTGCGAAACAGGGCCACATTGGCGCGGCGCAGATGTTCGAGTTCCTGCGTAAGGTCCTGCAGTGTGCGCTCGCTGAAATTCGATTCCCGCATGTAGTCATCCTGGTCCCAGCCGGGCAGGGGCTGGTAATCGGCGCGGGCAAAACGCAGGGCCCGGCACGCAATGAAGCGCTCGCCCTCCGACAGATGCCCGATGATTTCCTTGATGTTCCATTCCGTAGGCTTGCGCCGCGAGCTTGCCTCGCGATCGGAAAGGGGGCGCACGAAGGCCAGGGTCTCCTCAAACTGTTTTTCTATGATGTCCACGATGTCGCCATCAGGCACGCGGCGAATGTAGCTCTCGTGCGACGGGGAATATTCCGAGGCTTGCGGGCGGGTGGAACGGAAGGAGGACATGAGAAGCATTTTACCGCGATGCGGGTGCTGGCAGTGGCAAGCATTCAGCATTCAGCCGTGAAGAACGGTTGGTAGCTGGTGGTTGCGCAGTACAAGAAAGGCGTCATGCTGAAGGGCCTCAGCCTTGAAGCAACGCGCGTGCAGTGGCACACGTAGAGGTAGTGCGCGCGAGATCCTTCGGGCCTGAAGGCCCTCAGGATGACTCCGGTCAAGGCTTGCATCGTACCAGGCGAGTGTTGCCAGCTAACTGCTAAG
>DATJFA010000584.1:0-3730 GCA_035496015.1 Terriglobales bacterium
GATCAGAGCCTGTTGCGGGCTGCAGCCGGAGCAGGAGTTCCACCTGATCGCCCCTTTGTCCACCATGATGGCAAACGTGAAACCGCTGTGGGTTTCCGCTTCGTGCATCATCAGCTGCGTAGCCTGGTCAATGCTGTTGCCCGAGCCGTACCAGTCCACCACGATACCGTTGATGCCGCGATTCATCATGTCAACCACTTGCCGGTGAGCCTGGGCCGGATCGGTCGAACTGTAGCCGACATTCATGTGGTTCGAGCCGCCAAACCATCCCATCCAGTGAGCGTAGACCTTGGTTGAATTGGCGGCGTACAGCAGGGCGTGAATGTTGATCTTGCTCACGTTGCCAGCTCCCGCGTTACCGTTCGTTTGGGTTCCAAAGCTGTTTGCGGTGCTGGTGTTATTGGTCGTTTCGGCGGCCAGGGTAGTGGTGGGTTGAATTTTGATGGTGCCGGCTCGGGCGATAGTTGCCAGCAAGAGAGCAGTACTTACCGTAAGCACCAGGGAGCGACGCATGCTACACCTCCAGCGGGACCCGAGATGCAAGTGGCTGCGTAACCTTTGGGTTGGCGAAAAATGGGCCTTGTGAGCAGCCCTTGGATAAAACGAAAGGTACTCACGTTGGAAAAAGGCGGCTATGACCGCAGTCACCCGCGCGTGTGACTGCGTCATACGCCGAAGCGTCGAGACCAGTGTGTTGCGAGCTGTGGATTTCGAAGTGGTTGATGAGCCGGGTCAGCTATCAGTTGATGCAACAGTTCCCGGGGGAGTGTACAGCATGCGCCAAATGGCGCGAGAAAACCCACACAGAATTTATTTTAAGTGGCTATGCCAATCCTGCCGGCGGGCGGCGAGGCCGAGGCAGGAGCAGCCGGTACAGTTGCGGCGGACGCAGCTTGCTTTAGCAGCATCTGCATGACTCGGGCTTGCCTCAAAGACCGCACTTATTATGCCTCAGCAGACGAGATGATGGGCCGAGCCTTGTGACGAATCTCACTGCGAGGTTCGCGCCACAATGTTTTGCGGTGGACCAGGCAACCGGTGCGACCGCTTACGTTGTTCCCGCCGTTGCACCCACCACTTCAGGCGGCGGGAGCTAAAGCGCGTACCACATCGAGCAGGAACTCGGCTATTGGCAGCAGGTTGGGCCCGAAAACGGCCCTACGACAAAGGAAGGGAGAAGAAGGGATATTTAGCGCGAGCAGTAAGAAAAATTAGGGCCGCCCGCTGCTGACACAACGGGCGGCCATCGAGGTAAAGAAGTGAATCGTCAACCCGACTGTAGCACATCCAAGCGCACCCTCGTCGAGATCAGGCGAATGTGGGAAGGCGGGCCGCTGCGGCAGTGGTCAGAGACGCGCACCTCGCAAACTCGAATCCCCTTGGCGTCGGGCGGATTTGGCGGCTGCTGAGGTCCTGTTGCACCCCAAGGAAACACATGGCCGCGGCGCCGGTAACGACGACTGGCTTTTCGCCAATCCCGACACCGGCCGGCCCTGGTGGGCGCACCAGATCCAGCAGCGCCGTATCCGGCAGGCTGGGCTCAAGGCGCTGAAGCTGGACGGTATCGGCTGGCACACCTTCCGCCACACCTACTCATCGCTCCTGCGGCAGCTGGGAGTCGAAGTGAAGGTTCAGCAGGAGCTTTTACGCCACGCCGATATCCGCACCACGCTAAACGTGTACACGCAGGCGGTCCCGCAGTATTTGCGGGAAGCCAACAGCCGAGTCGTGCGGCTCGTGCTGAATGAACGGCGCGTTAACTGACCCTAACTGACCCTGAGAAATTGGGGAAGTGATTGTTAACAAACCGGATGGTTGGGGTGGGAGATGGGAATCGAACCCACAACGTCCGGAGCCACAGTCCGGTGCTCTGCCAGTTGAGCTACTCCCACCACTCCTTCGCAATTATAGCAACCGTCCCTCAGGCATGTCGGAACGTCGACCGTGACGCAATTGTCTGGTGCTAGCCACGGGGAAGGTAGCGCCAAGATCAGGGGAACCGTCGCGTGAGATACCTTTGCGGCGCCTCGTTTTACGGTACTGACGACTGAGAACCAGGAACTGAGAGCTGAGAACTGAAAAATCGCTTTCGCCTCTTCCGCCTTCTGCAGATCCACCACCGCCACCCACTGGCCGCCGAGGTGTTGTTCAAAAACAATTTCTCCTTCCAGCATATGGGCAGCCACTTCCGGGGGGAGATCACGATGGTAGCCGAAGAAACGCGCTTTAATCCGTTCCCATGCCGGCCAGTTGCCAAACAGCGGTTTCGGTGGCTCGTACTTGGTGGAAAACAGCAACACGAGGTCGAATTGCGTTCGGGAGTAGGCCGCGGCCATCATGTGGGGAAGGGAAAAGTCGTCAATGCTCAAGACCCGCATGCGATGCTGCACGTACCCAAGGTAGGGCTCAGTCAGTTCCTCGGAAGCCGGCCAGGCGGTCAGCACGCGCGCATTGCCGTATTTCGTGCTCACCAACTGGTCGGCCGCCTGGTGCAACAAGACGTAATCGCGGTAGGCCAGGTTGTCCTCGGGCGCGAATTCCCAGGGCGGATTTACGAACAGGCCCAGCGTAAATCCCAGGCACACGATGGCGACCACGGCACGCCAGCTGCTTATGCGCCGCCACACGGTTGACACGCAGATGATGATCACGAGCGGCACCACCGGCAGCATGTAGCGCGCCAACACTGCTCCGCCGACAACCGAAAGCACCAGGATGTAGGCGGCTATGATCGCCGCGAAAGCCGCCTGTACACGGGTCGCAATTCGCGGCCGCTCTCCCGCTTTCTCCTGCAGTGGAGGAAACCACATGGCCAGCGCCGCTGCTGCTGTCAGCAGAAAAAGATTCATGTAGCCGACGGCCTGCCATACGCGTTGCACTCCGGCAATGCCAATGCGCAGCGGGTTAAGTGTATCCAGCAGGTTATAGCGGACGAATTCACCGCTGCCCAGCGCGTGACCGGTACGCCAGTAGCAATAGGCGAACCACAGCCCTAAGGGCGCCAGCGGCAGCAGCAGCGCGACGGCTCTGGGCCAGCTTCGGCCGGGAAATACGCACAGCGCTTTCTCCTTCAGGAACGGGCAACCCATTTCCCAAAGCAGCAGCGCCATGGGCGCCAGGATGGCGGTTTCCTTGGCCAGCGTTGCAAGCGAGAACCACACCGCGGTCCGCCAGTTCTGGTCCCGCAAGTAAGCCCCAATGCCCCACAGGGTCAGCGCCGCCGCAGCCAAGTCTAGATGGGCCAGCGAACTCTGGGCGAAGAAAACCGGATACAGCGCCGTGCAGACGGTGGCCGCTATCGCCACCTCGCGATTTGCCACCTGCTCAGCCAGCCGCAATGTGCCCAGCAATGCGAAGGCAGCTGCCAGGAGCATCGCCAGGCGGGTCACGAGTGGGGCGAATCCCGCCACTTTCCACCACAGCGCCAGGTAGGCCATCACCAGTGGCGGATGGGAATTAGGCAAGGTGGAATGTGGAATCAGGCTGCCGCTCCGCAGCAGATCGCGGGCTGCGGGCACGAAATACCCGGCTTCATCCCAGAAGTAGGGAAGCCGCAGCAGGGGAGCATGGGTCAGCACCAGCAACGCGAACACTGCGGCGAGCAGAACAACGGCCCGCCCGCGGCCCACCGCGCCTGCCTCGCGCGCGCAGCTCTCAGTGGATTGGGCCCGTCGCCGCCATGCGCGGATCAAGCTTGATTTCGCCAAACGTATTCTCGTAGTTGACGATG
>DATJFA010000585.1:0-7476 GCA_035496015.1 Terriglobales bacterium
GAGAAGATGGTATTCGTAACCGATAAGGACCACAAAGTGCTTACGGTGGACAATCCGGACGCCCTGAAGGACCATGCCGGCCACCACGTGGCGGTGAAGGGCCAGGTGGATTCTTCTGCCGGCACTATCCATGTGGATAGCGCCAGCATGATGTAGACCTGCCACACAACAGCCAGGAATCCCTTTGCAATTTTGGAGGCAGCCCGACGAGGCTGCCTCTTTTATTGCTTTTACAGAGAGGCCGGGGCCCGATATTCAGGCCCGGGGCGGCTGTTATATGATGGAGCCATGAACCTCGGCATTCCAGAGATGATCTTCATCTTTGTGCTGGCCCTGATCATCTTTGGCCCCAAGAAGATGCCCGAGATAGGCCGCCAGATTGGCCGGGCGCTGGCCGAATTCAAGCGCGCCAGCAACGAATTCAAGGCGCAGATCGAGACCGAGATCCAGCAGATGGAAGTGGAAACCAACGTGCCGTCCTACGTCTCCGAACCTTCGGCTCCGCCCGAACACGCCATTGCCACCAGTGCGAGCGAACCGGCCGGGGAAACCCCTACTGCCGAATTGCCCGCGCCTGAGCTGATCCCGCCTGCCAAGGGGCCCGATGCCTGATCCTGCAGTGCAGCCGTCCCGTTTCGCCCGCGGCAACGGCAAAGACGAGATGGCCAGCATGAGCTTCCTCGAGCACCTCGAGGAGCTGCGCCGCCGCATTATCTACTCCATCGCCGGGGTGGGCATCGCTTTCTTCGCCTGCTTCTACTACGCCGACCGCATCTTCGGCCTCATGCAGCGCCCCATCATGGAAGCCCTGCAGCGCAATCACATGCCGGAGAAGCTGGTGTACCTGAACCCCACCGAGCCCTTCAACATGTACTTGAAGATTGGGCTGCTGGCGGGTCTGTTTGTTGCCTCTCCGTTCGTGCTTTACCAGCTGTGGATGTTCATTTCGCCTGGCCTTTATCGTCATGAAAAGCGCTATGTGCTGCCCTTCATGACATCCACAATCTTTCTTTTTCTGGCGGGCGGATACTTCGGCTATAAGATCGTCTACCCGGAAGCGCTGGATTTTCTGATCGGATATGGGCGGCAGTTCCAGCCCATGATCACCATCGGCGAGTACACCGACCTGTTTCTGACCATCATCATCGGGTTGGGGGCCATCTTCGAACTGCCCATCCTGGTTTTCTTTCTCTCGCTGATGGGCATCGTGAGCGCCGGGTTCATGTGGCGCAACCTGCGCTATTCCATCCTGATCATCTTCATCATTGCGGCGATTGTCACACCCACCACCGACATTCTGAACATGTGCATCTTTGCCGCGCCCATGGTCGCGCTGTACGTGGTCAGCATCGCCGTGGCCTGGCTGGTGCATCCTAAGCGCAGGCGCGCGCGGCGGGAGGCGGCGGCCAAATCGTCGCAATAAACCCATGAGCACGTGGCAAGGAGAGCAGGGAACTGTGGCCAACATTGTGCGCGGCCTCATGTTTTGCTTGATGCTGGCCGGCCTCTGCGCTTGTTCGCAAAGTAAGCCGGCAGACACGAAAAGCTCCGAAGGTGCTTCCGCCAGGCCTGCTGCCATGACTGAGACCGCTTCCGTCGGCGAATCGCTCCCGCCTGACACTACCCCGCCCCCGCGCATTGATGGTGCCAAGGCCATGGATTATGCGAGGCAAGTGGTTGCCTTCGGCCCGCGTTACCTCACCAGCCCCGGCCACAAGAAGACGGAGAGTTTTCTCCGCGTGCGTCTGAAAGGCGACGAACTGGAAGAAGACGCTTTCAACGCTTCTACGCCGGCGGGCAATTTGCCCATGCTGAATTTCATCGCGAAATTTCCTGGAACGCAGGATGGAATTATCGTGCTGGCCGGCCACTACGACACGCTTTATGGTCGCAACGATTTCGTGGGTGCCAACGATGCTGCCTCCGATACCGGGCTGTTGCTGGCCATCGCGGACTACCTGCGCGCCCAGAAGAATCGCCAGGGCTACAGCATCTGGCTGGTCTGGCTGGACGGGGAGGAGGCAATCAAACACTGGAGCGATGCCGACAGTGTCTATGGCGCCAAACATCTGGCCGAGAAATGGCAGAAGGGCGGCACCGCCAAAAAAATTAAAGGCTTCCTGCTGGCCGACATGATCGGGGATAAAGACCTGGACATTGACCGTGACCAGAACTCTACTCCCTGGCTGGAGGATCTAGTTGGCCAGGCGGCCACGCGTTTGGGCTACCAGTCGCATTTCTTCCAGCGCCTCAACGCCGTGGAAGACGACCACCTGCCTTTTGCCCGCATCGGCGTTCCTGTGGCCGACCTGATTGACTTCTCTTACGGCTACAACAATGTCTTTTGGCACAGCCCGCAGGACACCGTGGACAAGCTGAGCCCGCAAAGCCTGCAGATTGTAGGCGACGTGATGCTGGAGACCGCGCGCCTTCTCCCTGCGCACAAATAGTGCCGATGCCTCAGCAGCTGTCGCGAGCTTAATCTGGAACCGTCGCCTCAAAGTCAAATCAGCACTTTTCAACTGGAGTCATGCAGAGGCGCTTCAGCGCCGAAGCATCTCGCGTGCGCCACCACGTTCTTTTGGGTGCACGCGAGATCCTTCGAGCCTGAAGGCCCTCAGGATGACTGCAGTCAACGCTGGTAGCTGACCAGGAAAACACGCGCCGGTCTGATACATTTCTCCCTAGCGTGTCTCCCGCTGACGAATACGCCCGCCGCTTACAGGAGCGCGAGCTTAGCGCCGCGCAACTGGAGCGCCTGCATGTCCGCATCGGCTACGTGCGGCTGCTGCTGGGAATTGCCATCGCCGTCATGGCCTGGTGGGCTTTCGCGCGCCATGCTTTCTCGGGCTGGTGGCTGGTCGTGCCGATTGCGGCCTTTGCCATGGTGGCGGCCCGTCACGCCAAAGTCCTGCAGGCGCACATTCGCGCCCAGCGCGCCGCCGAACTCTACCGGCGCGGCATTGCCCGTAGCGAAGACCGCTGGGCAGGCACGGGACCAACCGGCGAGCGTTTTCAAGACCTGCGCCACATTTACGCCGCCGATCTCGACCTGTTCGGCAGTGCCAGCCTCTTCCAGTTGCTTTCCACAGCACGCACCCGCATGGGCGAAGAGACATTAGCGGGCTGGCTGCTGGCGCCCGCTGCTCTTGAGGAGATTCGCGAACGCCAGGCTGCCGTCGCTGACCTGCGCGACCGGTTGGATTTGCGTGAGGATGTGGGCGTGCTGGCCGAAAATGTCGGCATTCATCCTGAGGCTCTGCTGCAGTGGGCGGAAGGCCCGGTACAGCTACGATGGGGCTGGGTGCGGATCGTGGCGCCCATATTGGCTGCGGGGGCCGTCGCCACGGCGGTGATCTGGGGCGTGTCGGGCAACATGCTGCCCTTCTTTGCCGTGCTTGGAATCAACGTCGTGCTGGCTCGGCGCCTGAAGCAGCCTTTGGAGCAGACTCTCTTCGGCACTGAGCATGCCTTCGAGGACCTCGATTTGCTTTCCGCCGTATTGGCCCGCCTGGAGCGGGAAACATTCTCGGCGCCACGGCTGCAGAGTTTGGGGCAAAAGCTGATATCGCAGCAGCAGCAGCCTTCGCGAGCTATCGGCAAGCTGCGCACCATCATTGATTTCATCTACTCGCGCGAGAACATGTTCTTGCGGGTGCTGGACCTGGGCATCCTCTACACGGTGCAGGTTGGCTTCTGGGCGGAAGCCTGGCGCCGCCGCCATGGCGCGGCGGTGCGCCGCTGGCTGGAGGCAACTGGCCAGATGGAAGCGCTGATTTCATTGGCCGCCTACAGCTATGAGCATCCCGCCGATACATTCCCCGAGTTTGCGACCGGTGCCGCGGTATTGGAAGCCGAAGAACTAGGCCATCCTCTGATCGCGACGGATAAATGCGTGCGCAACAGCGTGCGCCTGGGCAGAGATGAGCGCGTGCTCCTGGTCAGCGGCTCCAACATGTCGGGCAAGAGCACGCTGCTGCGCGCGGTGGGCATCAACACGGTGCTGGCCATGGCCGGCGGAACCGTGCGCGCCCGCTGGATGAGAATGACTCCGCTGCAGCTCGGCGCCAGCATCCGCGTCAATGATTCCCTGCAGGAGGGCAGCTCGCGCTTCTACGCCGAAATCACCCGCCTGCGCCATATCTTCGACCTGGCCGGGGGCGAGCCAGCGCTCCTGTTCCTGTTGGACGAACTCCTGCAGGGCACCAACTCCATGGACCGGCGCATCGGCGCGGAAGGCATTGTGCGCGCCCTGGTGGAGCGCGGGGCCATCGGCCTGGTCACCACTCATGACCTGGCGCTGGCCGAGATCAGCGGCCCGCTGAATGGACGAATCCGCAACGTTCACTTTCAGGATGAGCTGGAGGACGGCCGCATCCGCTTCGATTACCGTTTGCGCCCGGGCGTGGTGGCCAAGAGCAACGGGCTGGAGCTGATGCGTTCCATCGGCCTGGACGTCTAGCGCTCCGCCTCAGCACAATTTGCGCCAGCTAGGCCGCTTCCTTCTTTTCTGGAATGCGGTTAGGCGTGACGAACACCTCGCCGCCGCGCACTTCCACAGGATAGGTCTCGATACTGCTCCGAGCAGGGCCGGCGACCACGTGCCCGCTGCGGATATCGAACTGCGAGCCATGCCATGGGCATTGGACCGTGCAACCCACCAGGGCGCCGTCAGAAAGCGGACCGCCCTTGTGCGTGCAGTGATCGCTGAAGGCGAACATCCCTTCCGGGCAGCGGCCCACAACCACCTTTAACCCTTTCACCTCGGCCAGCACCATCTGGCCGTCGGCCAGTTCGCTTTGATTGCAGACCGGCTGGTCCCAGCCTTTCAGGGTCCGCTCCCGCCACTGGCCGGCGTTGGCGTAGCGGTGGTCGACACCAATCTGGTTGCGGTACACCAGAGTGCCGCCCAGCCAGCCGGAGCACAGGATCAGAATCACGCCAATAGCGGAAAGCAATATGCAGAATCCGTCGGGCATGGCGCCCGGCCCGCCACGGCGTGCGGCCACGATGATGAACAGCACCAGCGCCCCTACGTTAAGCAGGGCGTGGATGTAGCCGCGATTTTTGGCACTGGAGCGCGCAGGCACCACGCCAAAAAGGTCGGCAGTGCCTGCCATGGCCGCCAGCACCGCGCCGGCACAGCCGCCAATCACTGCGTAGAAGCCGGCGGCAGCCAGGGACGGATCGCCTTTCGCCAGGGCCGCCACATCAAAGGCGAAGCTGCCAATCCACAAGCCGATGGGAAACGCCACCAGCATGGGGTGGATAGGATGGGAGCGAAGTTGAGCGCGCGCACGCATGGAAACCTCCTGGCCGGCTGCTCCGGCCGCCTGCACCGTAACTAGGATGCGCGCCGGGGGTTTCCTGCTTACTTTGCTCTTTTCGGCGCCGCTTTTTTCATTTCTAATGCGCGGTGATGACTACGCCATCGCTTCGCCCCTATGTCGCCTGTTTGCTTATGCTTCCGGCTGTCTGCCTGGCGCTGGGCACTGTGGCCAATGCCGCTGATCCAGCGCCTGCAGCGGCTGATACCGCGGTGCAACGTGTCCTAACGGAGGCGCTCAAGCCTTCTCCCCTGGAAAGCAACCTGCAGCACCTGACCGACGACATCGGGGGGCGAGTCCCCGGCACTCCCGCCATGGACGAAGCCGTCGAATGGGCGCAGGAGGCGTTTCGCAGCGCGGGCGGTGAAAATGTGCACGCCGAAAAGTTCACCATTCCTCAGTCGTGGGCTGAGGACGAAACCCGCTTCACCATAGAGTCTCCGCTGGAGTTCAATTTGCATACCGTTTCTGTCGCCTGGGCGCCGCCCATGCGTGCGATGCGCCACGTGCCCATTGTCGATGTTAGCAACGGCGCCCCCGGCGAGTTCGTGCGCGCGGGCAACATTGCCGGTTGCATTGTGCTGGTGCACGGCAAAGTCATTCGCACCTGGGAAGACCTCAACGAGGAATACAACCGTGTGCCGCCAATTATTGCGCGGGCGCTGCGCGGGCGCGCAGTGGCCATCGCCTGGATCGCTGAGCGCGACCGCGACCTGCTCTATCGCCATACCGACACGCAAACAGGAGAGTTGGAACCTATTCCCCAGGTCATCGTCGCCCGCGAAGACGGCCTGCGCATCGCCCGCCTGCTGGCTTCCGGGCGCCAGGTGTATGCCAACCTGGAAATCTCCAATCAGGTAGGCGGGCCGCTGACCACCGCCAATGTGGTGGCAGAAATTCGCGGCAGCGAACATCCTGAGCAATTCGTGGTTCTTGGGGCCCATCTGGATTCTTGGGAACTAGGAACGGGCGCGCTCGACAACGGCTGCAACGCGGCCATGGTGATTGACGCATTGCGCGCCATCCACGCTTCCGGTGTGCAGCCCCGGCGCAGCATCCGCTTTGTGCTTTTCTCGGGGGAAGAGGAAGGCCTGCTGGGGTCGGAAGCTTACGCCCGCCAGCATCGCGGCGAACTGGACAACGCTCTGGCCGCGGTCATCTTCGATTCCGGCAGCGGTCACGTGAGCGGCTTCACGCTGAGCGGCCGCACGGAGCTAGCTGGAGCCGCCCGCGACCTGATGGCCCCACTCAGCTCCATGGGCGTGACCGAGGTGACCCAGGATGCGGACATGGGCACCGACAACTTCGATTTTCTTCTGGAAGGCGTGCCCACTCTGGTCGCCAACCAGGACGCGGCCAACTACATGCAGAACTACCACGCCATGTCTGACACTTACGACAAGGTTGACTTGGGCAATCTGCGGAAGGAAGTAGCGGAGGCAGCAGCCGTGGTGGTGGCTATCGCCAACGCTCCCCAGCGCTTCGGCGCCCGCCAGAATCGTGTCCAGGTCGGGCAGCTTCTGCACGAAACCCATTTGGACGATACGATGAAGCTGGTGGGCGTGTGGCCGGCGTGGGAGAGCGGCCAGCGCGGGCGGACTCGCTGACCTGGCGGGGCTGGCGTCCGCATCGAGGACAAGCTTGCACCAATTGCTCTTCTGGATCGTCTTTAACGTCTTTGTGCTGGTGATGCTGGCCCTCGACCTCGGGGTCTTCCACCGGCGCGCCCACACCATCAAGTTCCGCGAAGCCATGGGCTGGAGCATCATGTGGATCTCCCTGGCTGCTGGTTTCGCGGTGCTGGTTTATTTTTGGCGCGGGCGCACCCCCGCGCTGGAGTTCACCACCGGCTACCTGATCGAACTCTCGCTGAGCGTCGATAACTTATTCGTCTTCCTGCTGATCTTTCGCTATTTCCGCGTTTCCAGCTGGCAGCAGCACAAGGTGCTTTTCTGGGGCATTCTGGGCGCGCTCATCATGCGCGGAATTTTCATAGTGGTGGGTGTGGGCCTGATTCGCCGCTTCGATTGGATCATTTATTTGTTTGGCGCTTTCCTGGTTTACACGGGGGCCAAGCTCTTTCGCAGCAAGGAAATGGAAGTGCATCCTTCAGAAAACCGGGTGGTGCGCCTCTTTCGGCGATGGATGC
>DATJFA010000586.1:0-9506 GCA_035496015.1 Terriglobales bacterium
GCCCTGTTCCTGGTGGAGTTTTTCGCCGACAAGATTCCCGCCTTCGACCTGGTCTGGAACGCACTGCACACCTTTGTGCGCATTCCCGTTGCTGCGCTGCTGGCCTGGGGGGCCGCAGCCCAGCTTTCGCCCGGCATGCAACTGATGGCCGCGGTTCTCGGGGGCGGCATCGCACTGGCGGCGCACAGCGGCAAGATGGCCGCGCGGCTCGCGGTTACTCCTTCGCCGGAGCCTTTTTCCAATATCGGGCTCAGCCTGGGGGAGGATGCGCTGGCTGTGTTTCTCACCTGGTTTACCAGCCAACACCCCTATATCAGCGCCGCCATAGTGATCGTGGCATTGCTGCTGATTCTGCTCATGATCCGCTGGGTCATTCGGGCCATGCGCTCCCTGTTTCGCGGAGCCGAACGCCAAATGACCAGTGCTACCGGGAGCGCTGCGTAACAAGCTCCAAAATTGACGCCCGCCTGCCCATGGTTTTGTATGGATTATGCAAGAATTTGAACTACTTCTATCAGCGGTTTGGCCAGGGTCGAACGAATCCGGCAATCAAGCGTGATAATAAGCCTATTTTCAATTGTTTACATGATAAGACATAAGGCAACGCTGCAACCCTCAAATGGCACGGCGTTTGCTCCACTGCGTTACGTCCGTTTCCTCGCTCTCTGAGTGGCTGCGCTGAGCGCGAGGGCGCAGTAAAGGCTCTTACCGAAGCCGGAATGCGCGATTCGCGTTCAGTCTGAGGCGCCGCGCTGGCATGTAACCGCATCCAACCCGACGCTCCCAACCGGGCCAACCAGCCCGGTTTTTTTATTGCGGCCTTATCGATACCAGCACGAATAAAACACAAGGTCCCTCGACTCGAGCTTGTCTCGCAAACTCGACGCGCCCTGGCTCGCGATGACAAACGGGGGGAAGCCGCGTTACTGTCCCAGCTTGGCCAGCAAGTCCTGTGGATGGACGGGCTTGGCGAGGATTTCAAACTCGTGTCCCTGGGCCCGCGCCGTTTCCAGTAAGTCTGCGGTGGCAGCCTGGCCGGAAAACAAAAGGATTTTGCAGCCGGGGACCGACTGGCGCACTTTGATGGCTACGTCAATGCCGGTAATGGATTCATTCTTGAAGATGACGTCGCTGATGAGGAGATTGGGGCGAAGCTTGCGCGCGCGATCAATGGCGTCCTTGCCGGTGTAAATGGGCAGAGCCTCAAAGCCGTTCTGGTTCAGAATAATCGCCAGGGTGTCGGCAATGACGTGCTCGTCATCCACCACCAGAACTGTCGGTTTGCCGTTGCTCATTCGGGCAAGTTCCTCGATTACTCCCAAAACAATTATATCGGGAGAACGCTTAACTTGGCTTACCGAGCCAGCCGGCTACGGCAAGCACCACGAGGGCAAGACTTTCCTAAGATGCAGCTGGAAAGGCTCTTGTTGGGCGGGGCACTCAAATAAAGACTGCCCGACACTCGCATTAGTTCCTGTGCCAAACCTGCCCTAACGCCTGATTGCCGCCATTACCTCCGTAATGGTGCTATCCCAGGCTACCGGCCTTAGGCTCTTAAGAGCACCAGCAAACAAGGGGAACCGTCTATCCGCGCGCCAGATACACACTCGCCCAGCCGCCTGCCGGCTGCCCAGGCCTTCGTCCACAGCCTGAACATTCTCGTGAAATATGTGCGCCTATATGGCTACAAGCACCGGCGCACCGAGGAACAGTTCGAGATTGCCTGGGACGAACTGCAGTCGGTATTAGCGATGGGAGCTTCGGGAGGGCTGCTGCTGGGGGTATCGGGGCAGCAATTGCTCGTGGACGGAATGCCGCTGGAATCGGGGCAAGCGGAGCGCAGCTTCGCCAAACTGCTTTCGGCCGCAGGTGTAGCCAGCCTGCAGTTCTCTGCCAAGGTGACCGTGGCCGATTTTTCGCGCCTGGTGCGTGGTTTTGCTCTAGGGGGGTCCAAGGCGCAGGTGGTAGCGGAGCAGATAAAGGCGGCGGTGGGTGAAGGCGAAAACGCCACCATCAAAGTGAACGAGATTCGTTTTGTGGCCCATGATCCGGCCACCGGCGACGTGCCGTTAGCGGCGCAGTTGGCGGCGCAGAGCCTGGGGCCAGAGTTCCGGGAGTGGCTCAGCGATCCGCAGAAATTGCTGCAACTGATAGCCGCCGCGGACGGCTCAAAACGCGGCTCATTTGCAGGCGCAGCCACAGCCGGTTCGGGAACAGCAGTGCCGGCGGGTGGCATTGGGCTGACGGTTGGAGGCGGGCAAGCGGCAGCCGCTGCAGCTGCTCCCGCGTGGATTTCGCTGCAGGAAAAGGAAGTGATGGAAGCCATCCGGCTGCTGACCCGGCTGGGAGAGGCTTGCGATATCGACGACGGGCCGGCAGTCCAGAAACGGTTCACAGAAGAAGTAGGCCAGGCGGCGCCACAGGCGGCCGCGGTGCTACGCCAGGCGCTGCAGAAAATGGCCGGGCGCCTGCCGCAGGGGGCCGGCGACAGCCCGCTGCTGATGAAGGCCGCCGAACATCTGGCCATCCGCTTCGCCCTGGAACGCTATGAGCGCGGCGAAGTACGGGTGAATGCCATCCACGAAATGCTGGAGCGCATGAGCCGGGAAATGGAATTGCTGCGGCGGGTGCTGCGCGTGCACGAGGACAAGATGAGCCGCGCCGGGATCCTGGTGGAATCGCACGCCGACATTCTGGACCGGCAATTCTGGGCGGAAGTGCCGGAATCGGGAAAGCGCAGCGTATTGCTCTCGCCGGACGCTCCCTGCGTGCCTCCGCGCAACGTGCGCTCATTCGTGGAAGAACTGCTGCAGCGTGAGGACCGGGAAGCAGCCGTGGCCATCCTGCGCAATTACTGCGACAGCGTGGGCAGCGGCGACGCGGAATCGCGGCGCAAAGCGGCCACCGGCGTTTCCCAATTAGCCGACCTCTACATCACGTGCGACGACAGCCTGTTGCCGCATGCCATCCGGCGCATCTCCGAGCAACTGGCCGTGGAAGGCGTGCTGGACGTCCAGAGCCTGCTGAGCGCAGCCTTCGTGCGCATCAGCCAGGAAGCCGGTGACCGCCGCCGCTACAGCGCGGTGCAGGAAGTGCTGGCTTCCATGAAGCGCATCGAACAGAAGCGCCCGGTGCTGGCCCAGGACCTGCGCCCGCGGGTGGGGATAGACAACCGGCTGCCCGAGTTCATCGAAGAGGCGCTGCAGCTTCCGCACGTTCCCGGCGAACTGGTAGACATGCTGCGGAGCATTCCGCAAGCGGCCACGGAACACATTGCCGACCGTTTTGCGCGGTGCCACCGCCGCGAGGAGTGCGACCGGCTGGTGGAGCTGATGGAGCAGCTGAAAGACGACGGATCGCGGCATTTGCGGGAATTGCTGCGCCTGGCGCCGGTGCGGCAGGCGGCCAGCAGCGTGGGCCTGCTCAGCCGGGTAAATCCCATGGCCGTGCTGGAGCTCCTGCCGGCGCGCCTGAAGGAGTGGGACCGGTTTTATCACGACACGGTGGTGCGGCAGATTGCCGCCAGCAACGCGCCGGAGCGCGGGCAGATTCTCTTCGAAATGCTGGATGTGCTGGACCAGGCGGTGCTGCCGCCGGCGATAGACGAAGTGGGTTTCAGCGGGGATCAGGCGCTGACTCCCGGGCTGATGGTGCTGGCCGATGAAGGTTCGGCGGAGGCGCGCTCGCCCTTCCTGCGGCTGAAGGTGGTGGAGGCGCTGGGACGCCTGAAAGATGCCGCCGCCATTCCGCTGCTGCGCGCGATCGTAGAAGCACGCAAGATGTGGAAGTGGGTTTATCCGCGCGAACTGCGCATTTCCGCGGCGCAGGCGCTGGTGAAGATCGAGCCCCAGTATGGCCCGCAACTGGTAACCGAAGGCGGCTTCACAGTAAACGAACTGGAACTGCTGCCGCTGGACGCGGAATACAGCCATCCCTGGGTGCGGCAGCGCCGCTACCAGCGCATTATCCCGCCACGCGCCGTGCCGGCCCTGGCCAGCAGCTCGTGGGGACGCTCGGAACTGTCAGTTCGCGAGTTGAGCCTGGGCGGCGGCGTGGCCAAAAAAGGCGACGATCTGCGGCTGGGCTCGGATGCGGCATTGGACCTGCAGTTGGGCCTGCGCCACATCAAGACCCAGGTGCTGCTGCGGCGGGCTCGCCAGGGAGAGATCAGTTTCGAGATCGTGGACATTGACCTGGAAGAGCGCTCCAAGCTGCGCCGCATTCTCGCCGACCAATTGCATCGCATCTCCGCGCCGGTGGCGTGAAACAGCAGCATTCAGCATTCAGCGGAAAACACCAGCCATTAGCAGCTCGCAATTAGCATTTGGGCTTGGTCACCGGGGCTGAAGCCCGCACTAAAGCTTGACTTCTGCTCCCACCGCTGAAGCCGTGGGCTTCCACACTCGGACTGACCTATGTGGCGCGGGCGCCCCCAGCCTGCGAGTATCCCCCTTCGTTGCGCTCACCCTTAGGCAAGCTCAGGGCAGGCTCGTGCAAGCACGGCCCGCGCTGTCTCAGGATGACAATTGACCAATAAGGTGGGAGGGCGACGCGCACAGCATTCGCGGGCTGACTGCTGAATGCTGATTGCTGATTGCTAAAGAAAAAAGCCTCTGTCCCTGTAGAGGCAGAGGCTTTTTTCTAATTCGTTTGACGGCGGCCGCTACGACACCTTGGCGAAGATGATGACCAGGGTGTAAAGCGCCAGCGATTCGATTAGCGCCAGGCCGAGAATCAGCGCCAGGGTGATGCCGGGGCGGGCGGAAGGATTGCGCGCCAGGGCTTCGGCGGAAGCGGCGGTGGCCTTGGCCTGGCCGATGCCGCAAACCGCGGAGGCAATGGCCATGGCAAAGCCGGAGGTGATGGCGACCCAGTCAGCGTGCGACATGCCGCCGCCGGAAGTCTGGGCATAGAGTGGCGTAGCCAGGCACATGGCCGACAACGCCATAAACAGGTAGCTCAATTTACGCATGGTGGTTCTTCTCCTTATGAATTGCCGCCAGTGGGTGGTTGACGTCATCCTCGTGCAGACGCCCTCACGCTGAACGGCGGTTGTCAGTTCTCAGTTGTCAGTTCTAAGTTGCTGGCTGTCAGCTCTCAGCTGCCAGCTTTCAGCTATTAACCGCAAACACCCTGCTTGAGATCAAACACCTTTCCGAATCAGGATCTGAGAAACTGACAACTGAGAACTGGCAACTGACAACTGTTTTAATGCTCTTCTCCCACCGCGCCTTGCAGATACACCGTGGTCAGCAGCACAAAAATGTAGGTCTGCAGCAAAGAGACGCCGATGTGCAGGCCGAGAAAGGCAATGGGTACGCCGATGGGAATCAGCGAGAAGAAAACCAGCGTCACCATATCGCCGGCGAACATGTTGGCGAAAAGACGGACGGTGAGCGAAAGCACGCGGGCCAGGTGGCTGATGATTTCGATAGGAAACATCAGCGGCGCCATCCAGATGAAAGGCCCGGCAAAATGTTTGAAGTAGCCAGCGCCGCTCTTCTTCAATCCCTGCACGTGATAGTAGAAGAATGCTACCAAGGCGCAGCCGAGGGGAACACTGGGCACGGCGGTGGGCGAGTCGAAGCCCGGGATCATGCCGATCAGGTTGCAGGCCAGGATGAAGAACCCCAGGGCGACCAGAAAAGCGGTATAGCCTTCGCTGTGCGGTCCGATCACCTGATGACTCTGGTCCTTGATGAAAGACTCGGCGCCTTCAATGATGTGCTGCAGGCCGCCGGGATGGTCGGCGGAGAGGCGGCTGCGCACCAGAGCAAAAAACACAACCAGGAATATGGCCACCAGAATCTGCATGGCCACAAAATTGGTGATGGGAGCCTTGGGGTAAGCCGGTTGGACACCCACCGCATGCAGCAGCGAGTCCACCGGGCCGGCGAACAGGCGGTTTAGAAGTGCGGTAAAAAAAAGTTGTTCTGGCATACGGATGAAAACTGCAGGGCCCAGCTTCTATTACAACCCGTGACGCAAGGCGGCGTAAAGCTCGTAGCCGGCTTCACACATGATTGCGCCGACGGGCAAAAACAGGCCCGCAAACAGGCCGTAAAGGCTGGCGGGAGAAACTTTGAATATAGCATAGGCGGCGAGAGCCATCAAAAGGTAACGGCCCGTGAAACGCAGCACGATTCCCGCGCTGGACGGGCGCTTGCCGGTAGCGGTGACCTTGTCGGTTAAGCCCATGACGACGCGCTTAAGCCAGTAGAAATTCACGTAGGCGATGGCGGAGCCAACCACAAAACCCAAGGCAAGTTTCCAGCCGAAGCGCAGGATGATGAACACGGCCACGGGAAGGGCGAGGCCGAGCATGAAGCGGCGAATGCGTGGCAGGGCGCGGGCGTAGAAGGCCTCGGAAGCTTCACCGGGTTGCACTTCGGTCTCCAGCGGGTCCGGCATCAGCTTCATGATAGACGAGGTGACGCAAGGTGCTTCGACTCCGCAGGCCGGTTCGCCAGCGAACGGCCTGCTCCGCTCAGCATGACGGACTGTAAGTATGTGATTGAGGTTCAGGCGAGCTGTGTTCGCCCTGGACGGGGCAGAGCCCCGTCCCCACACAGGCATCGAGCTACGGGTTGGATTCGGAGGACATGACGGTGCGGATGAGCTCGATGAAGCCGGCGGCGATGCCCACGATCAGGCCGACCAGGTAGAGCCATTTGGTGTGCAGCCAGCGGTCCAGGCCCACACCGATGAGCCAGCCAACGAGAGTGGCCGCCGGCAGAACCATGGCGAGCTGGCTGTAACGGGCGATCTGGACCCAGAGGCTGCGCTGCTCAGCCTCGCCGGGCTGGTCGGAGTCGGGTTCGCGGCTGGGTTGGGGCATACAAGTGACAATGATTTCAGTGGAACAAGCTGGTCAGCTGCAAGGGCTGGGCGATGCTCAGCGACCAGCTGGCGGCGCGGATGAACAGGTCCGGGAAAAGGCCGATGCCGACAGTAGCGATGCCGGTGATCCCCAGGGCGACGGACATGGCGGGCGAGAGCGTCACCGGGCGCGTATCCGCAGCCTTGCGCATGAACATGGCATTCGCGATGCGCATGTAGTAATAGAGGCCGAAGACGGCGTAGAGCACGGCCAGGGCGGCAAGCTGGTAGTGGCCGGTTTCGATCAGGCTCAAAAAGATAAAGTACTTCCCGTAAAAGCCCGCCAGAGGCGGGATGCCGGCCAGCGAGAGCAGGAATATCAGCATGAGGAAAGCTTCAGCGGGGGCGCGGGTAACAAGGCCGGCGATGTCGTCCAGTTCGTCGCCGATCACGTCGCGGCGGCGCAGCGAAGTGATCACCGCGAACGCGCCCAGGTTCATGAAGGTGTAAACCAGCAGGTAGACCAGGATGCCCTGAATACCGGTGGCACTAGGGGTAGTGCTGGAACCGGCGATCAGGCCAAGCAGCATGTAGCCGACGTGGGCGATGGAGGAGTAAGCGAGCAGGCGCTTGAGATTGTTCTGGGTGAGCGCGGCCAGGTTGGCGCCGGTCATAGTGGCGATGGCTACAAACACCAGCAGCGGCACGTAAATGGAGCGCATGGGGTAGAGGCCGCTGAGAAAGATGCGCAGCAGCATGGCCCAGCCGGCCGACTTCACCGCTACCGACATGAAGCCGGTGATGCTGGTGGGCGCACCTTCATAAGCATCCGGCGCCCACTGGTGGAAGGGAATGGCGGCGATCTTGAACAGCAGCCCGGTAGAAGTGGTCACGAGCGCGAGAATGGCGATGGGATCGTGCGGATTCTCGCGCATGTGCGTGGCCAGGTGCTCGCCGATGAGCTGCAGGTTGGTGCTGCCGGTCAGGCCGTAGAGCAGCGAAAGGCCGTAAGCAAAAATGCCGGAGGAGAAGGCGCCTAAAAGCAGGTATTTCAGGGCCGCTTCGTTGGAGCGGCGGTCGGTCCGAAGGAAGCCCACCAGCACGTAGGTGGAGATGGCCATCAACTCCAGGCCGATGAAGATGAGCACGATGTCGAAGCCGGCGGCCATGCACATCATGCCGACAACGGAGAACAGGATGAGGGCGTAGAACTCGCCGTGGTGCTCGCGCTCAATTTCCAGATAGTGGGTGGACATCAAAATGGCGATGCCGGCGCCCACCAGAAAGAGATAGAAGAAGTAGATGGCGAAGCGGTCCACCATCATGGAGCCCATGAAGCCGGTGTAGCTGAGGACGCCTTGGCCGGCGCGGGCGTAGGCCAGGTGAATGCGGATGACGGCGGTGGTGGAGAAGGCGAGGCCGATGCCCGCGGTCCAGGCATTAATGGATTTCCACTCCGGCGGCAGCATCAGGTCAATCAGCAGGATGCCGAGGGCGAAGACAGAAAGCAGGATCATGGGCAGGGCGAGGAGATAGTCGCCCGCCGAGAACCATTGTGAGATAGCGCCGGGCACTAGCGGCCTCCCTCACGCGCGGCGAGTGCGGTGTAGCGCCGGCGTCCCGCCGGCTGTCCTGAGGGCTTCTCGCCCTCAGCCTTTGTGGCGCGGGCGCCCTCGCCAGCGGCAATCGCCGGCGTTAGCGCTTCACTTCCCTTCTTTACTTCCATGTTGGCGCCGGGATAACCCGGGCGCACCGTCTGCACCAGTTGATTGACCGGCTGCTGCAGGATTTCGAAGAACGGCTTGGGATAAAGACCGATCCAGAAAGCGACGGCGATGAGCGGCGCAAAATAAACGATTTCACGCAGGTTCAAGTCGCGCAGCTTTTCGTTCTTAGGATTCGTGACCTTGCCAAAGAACACGCGCTGGTACAGCCAGAGCAGGTAGGCGGCGGCCAGAATCACGCCGATGACGGCCAATCCCGCCCACAGCTTGTTTTCCATGAAGGTGCCCTGCAGGATGGTGAACTCGCCGATGAAGCCGTTGAGCAGGGGCAGTCCCATCGAGGAGAGGAACATGATCATGGTGATGGCGGCGTAAACCGGCATCACGTTGGAGATGCCGCCGTACTCGGCGATTTCGCGGGTGTGCCGCCGCTCATAGAGCACACCGACAATCAAGAAGAGCGCGCCGGTGGAGATGCCGTGATTAATCTGCTGCAGCACGGAGCCGCTCAGGCCCAGGGGGTTCAGTGCGAAAATGCCCAGGGTGCAGAAGCCGAGGTGGCTGACGGAGGAGTAGGCCACCAGCTTCTTCATGTCCTTCTGCATGAGCGAGACCAGCGCGCCATAGATGATGGCCACGATGGAGAGTCCAATCATCCAGCCGCGCACTCTGGGCTCGGTGACCACGTTGGGGAAGAATGGCAGGGAGAAGCGGATGAAGCCGTAGGTGCCCATCTTCAGCAGGACGCCGGCCAGGATGACAGAACCGGCGGTGGGCGCTTCCACGTGCGCGTCCGGCAGCCAGGTGTGAAAGGGGAACATCGGCACCTTGATCGCGAATCCTACGAAGAAGGCCAGGAAAATCCAGATCTGGTAGCTTGGCGCCAGATTCAAATGCTGCAGCGTCGGAATGTCAAACGTATAAACGCCGCTCTGAGTGTGATTCGAGAAATACAGCGACAGA
>DATJFA010000587.1:0-5309 GCA_035496015.1 Terriglobales bacterium
GCGTCCACGCCGAAGCCGAGGTACGGCTGCCGCGTCCAATACTTGAGATTGTGGCGGGAAGCGGCGCCGGAGCGGGCGAAATTGGAAATCTCGTACTGGACCACACCGGCAGCATTCAATCGCCGGCAAGCTTCCACGTAAAAATCGGCAATCGCATCCTCATCCGGCACAAAGTGAGCATGGTAACGGGTGCCGCCGGCGATTAATTCGCGCCCCAGTCGCGAGTCCTCATCCACCTCCAGCATGTACACGCTGACGTGCGGCACGCCGCTGGCGATGACCTCGTCCAGCGAAGTTCCCCAGCTGGTCTCGGTCTGGTGCGGCAACCCGGCAATCAAATCAACATTGATGTTGGAAATCCCAGCTGCGCGCAGGCGGGCGATGTCGTCCAGCACAGTAGCGCGTTTGTGCTGCCGCCCCACCGCGGCGGCCTCGCCATCCACCATGGATTGCACCCCCAAACTCACGCGGCTTACGCCACACCTGGCGAGGGTTTCCAGCATGGGCTCATCCAGGCTGCCGGGGGCGCATTCCACCGTGATCTCAGCGTCGGGCGCCACCGCGAACCGCTCGGTCAAGCAGGCGAAAAGCCGCTGTAAATCCTCCGCCGGCAGCACTGTCGGCGTTCCGCCGCCCAGGTAGACCGAGTCCACCGCTGTCTCAAAATGCCCGCCCAGCGCGGCCGCCGTGGCTTGCGCCTGCCTTATCTCCTGGCACACCCGCTCCACGTAGCGGGTGTACATGGCCCGCGAAAACACCCCCGAGGCAAAGTTGCAGTAACTGCACTTGGTGCGGCAGAATGGGACGGAAATGTACAATCCCAGCGGCATATCGGTCCAGTACGTTCGATTATCCCATTTCTGGCCCGCGGGGATTGTTCAACCTCTCCGTCTTTGGTGTATAGATCGGGTTTCCTGCCCCGCTTCCAGATAACTTCTTGCCGAGAAGTCGTAAGCTGAACGACTTGCATGCCCCTTCCACCATGCCGTCGGATGGTAGGTATTTTGGCCACCACATAAATTCCTGAAATTTCTCACCCGCGGGGACGTATTACGCAATGAGGCTCGAAGAGAGCGGCAGCCAGCGGAGCAGGATGGAGACACTGGACCTGGAGACGGTCTTGGGGCTGGCCCGCGGGGGCGATGAGCAGGCTATGGGAGAGCTGCACCGCCGTTTCGCGCGGCGGGTGCAGGGCCTTTGCCGGCACCTGCTGCGCTCGGCGGAGAGCGCGGAGGACGCCAGCAGCGAAGTCTTTATGCGGATGGCGCGCATGTTCGCAAGCTACGACGATTCGATGCCCTTTGAACGCTGGCTCTTCAGCATAGCCAGCCATCATTGCATTGACCTTTTACGGAAGCAGCAGCGAGAGCGGCGCTGGCTGGAAGATGAGGATGTGGAAACACTCTCCGTCGCCATTGCCGCCGATTCGCCGCTGAACGAGTTGATCCGCGAAGAGCGCCGCGAAGAAGTGCGGGAAGCCATCGCCCGGCTACCGGAAAAATTCCGCGTGCCGCTGGCGCTCCGCTACTACGGCGAGTTCAGTTACGACCAGATTGCGCAGCAACTGCATCTGACCCGCGCCAATGTCGCGACTCTGGTGTTCCGTGCCAAGCAGGAGCTGCGCCAGGCTCTGGCGGCCCACGGGGGAATGTAAAACCATGGCCTGCTTTTCCGAACTTACTTACTCGATATTCGTGGATGAGGAGTTGCCGCCTGAGGAGGCGTCCCGCGTGCGGGCGCACCTCAGCGCATGCCATCGCTGCCAAGGCCTGGTTGCCGCCCTGCAGGCGGAGAACCAGGCCCTCGCGGAAGTACTGGCAAATCCTGTCACGGCCGTGGCCAAGCCGCGCTTCCTCCGCGAATTTCTCATCCTCGTGGCGGTAATCGGGCTGGCGGGGGCGGGCCTCAGCTGGCTGAACGGTCAGACTGCGCCGATCAACCTGAACTGGTTGAATCCCTTCAATGGCGAAGGCCGTATCAATGCTTTGTTTAACTTGCTTTTTTTCATGCAGCGCGGAGGTGCTGACATGCTGGAACGATGGGCGGCTCTTGTGGGCGGCGTATGTGTGGTATTTGCGCTTGGCGGAACGATGCTGCTGTTGCCGCGCAGCAGGCGCCTGTTTCGCGCCGGCATCAACCTCGCTCTGCTGCTCCTCGCCTTTGTCTTTCCCGGGCATGCGCTGGAGCACCGCGCCGGCAGCATTGTCACCATCGGCCAGACAGAGACCATCAACGACACCCTGGTGATCCATGCTGAAACGGTGGAAATGGACGGCGCCGTAAATGGCGACTTGATCGCCCAGGGCCGGTTGGTCGCGGTGCGGGGAACGGTTAAGGGCAACGTGTTTGTCTTTGCCCAACATGTCGAGATTGACGGCAGTATCGAGGGCAGCGTTGTCTCCTGGGGGCAGACCGTTACGGTACACGGAAATGTGGCGCACAACCTCTACTCCTGGAGCCAGTTTCTGCGCCTGGAGCCCTCCTCCGAAGTGGGTATGGACATGATTTCCGGCGGAGCGGACCTCAACCTGGAAGGCAAAGTGGACCGGAGTGCGACTTTGTTCGCCCACACGACCGCTGTGCGCGGGTTGGTTGGCCGTGACCTGGTGTTCCGGGGTGGCGAGCTCAATCTCAGTCCCCCGGCACGGGTGGGCGGCGATCTGGTCACTTACGTCCGCAACCCGAGCAATGTGGATCTGGCATCCGGAGTCGTGATTGGCGGCAAAACGGAAACTCACATCGGGCACGCTATCAGCCGGTTTTCGCGGCGCCACTTTTACGTCTGGCAGGCGATCTGGCTGGCGGCAGCGTTCCTGGTGGGGCTGGTGGTCATCTGGCTGGTGCCAGGTTTCTTTGGCAGCGTCTCGCAGGGCGTGACCCAGGGCTGGCGCAGCCCGCTGCTGGGCTTTGCCGTTCTGGTTGCAACTCCGATCGCGGTAGTGCTGGGCGCCATCACCCTGGTGGGCCTGCCTTTGGCTATTTTGACCCTGCTTTTCTACGGTATCGGGTTGTACCTGGCAAAAATCTTTGTCGGAGCCTCACTGGGCCAGCTGGTTTTGCGCAGAAATTCCACCAGCAGGGGCCAACAGATCGGGGCGCTGATCCTGGGGCTCGTCATCCTCACTATTGCTTTTCAGATCCCGTTCGCTGTCGGTAGAGTAATCCACATTGTGACCTTGTGCTTCGGCCTGGGGGCATTTGCCTGGCACATTTACCGCGTCTGGCGGCCGTCGCTGACGACCCAGGGGTGACCTGTTGCTCCCGCCGCCATGCATGTTGCTGCGATGTTTACCCAAGCCATGTACAATCGCAGCCGCATATCGGCCCCGTATGTTCGATTAGCCATTTCTGGCCTGCGGGAATTGTGCAATACCTCGTAACGGAAGCGCGCCAACGCACATCTGAGTAAGTCATGGCACGAGCTGTCATCACCGGCATGGGTGTGGTCAGTCCCAACGGCATAGGCCGGGAAGCCTTCTGCCGCGCGGTGCTGGCGGGCCAAAGCGGGGTGGCGCGCATCTCCAGCTTCGACCCCTCCAATCAGCCCGTGCAGATCGCGGGCGAGGTGCGCGACTTCAACGAGTTGGAGTGGGTAGCGCCACACGAGCGCAAGCATGTTTCCCGCATCATTCCTCTGGCTCTGGCGGCCTCCACGGAAGCCCTGCGCGACGCCCGCTTCGATCCCGGGCAGATGTCCATCGAGGAAAAGCGCGATTTCGGCGTGGTGCTGGGCACTGGCGGCGGGGCGCAGGAATTCTCTGAGGACCAGTACCGCCTCTGGCACAGCGGCCAGGTCAAGCAGGTCAGCATTTTTTGCATTCCCAGCGGCACCATGGGCACGCAGTCGAGCGAAATCAGCATGCGCTTCGGTTTTCGCGGCCTGAGCCACGTGGTCACCAGCGGCTGCACTTCCTCCACGGACGCGCTGGGCTACGCTCTGCGCCACATCCAGGCCGGCGTGCACTCCGCCATCCTGGTGGGCGGTGTGGATGCACCCATCAAACCCGGCATCATGAAGGGCTATATGATGCTGCGGGCGCTCACTGCCAGGTGGAACGATGCCCCGGAACGCGCCTCCCGCCCCTTCTCCGCCGACCGCGATGGCTTTGTGCTCGCCGAAGGCGCGTGGATGTTCGTGCTGGAAGAGTACGAACACGCCCGCGCCCGAGGAGCCCGCATCTACGCCGAACTGGCCGGCTGGGGGTCCACCTGCGAGGCCTTTCACCGCGTGCGCATGGACGAAAACGCGGAAGAGCCGGCCCGCGCCATCAACCTCGCCCTGGAGGAAGCGGGCATTGCCGCCCAAGACGTGCATTACGTCAACCTGCACGGCACCTCCACCCAGCTTAACGATCGCGTGGAAACTCGGGCTCTCAAGCTGGTGCTGGGTAAGCACGCGGAGAAGACGCCCATGTCGGCGCTGAAATCGCAAATCGGCCATCCCCAGGGCGCTTCCGGGGCCGCCGGCGTGGCCGCCACTCTGGTTGCCATGGAGCACGGCCGCATTCCGCCCACCATCAATTTGGAGCAGCCTGACCCAGCCTGCGACCTCGATTACGTCACCGATGCCGACCGCGGCGCCGCCATCGAGCACGCCATTTGCAACTGCGTGGCCTTCGGGTCAAAGAATTCGGCGCTGGTTTTGCGGAAAGTAGCTGACTAGCTCTCTAGCTGGCTAGCTTTCTCAGCAGTTGGCGGCCACCTGCGCTCAACCCGGCGGCGTCATTCCGAAGGGCTTTTAGCCCTGAGGAATCTCGCGTGCAGCGCCACACTTTTTCGAACGGCACGCCAGATGCTTCAGCGCTGAAGCGCCTCAGCATGACGCCACCGCTGTAAGCCAACCAGCTAACAAGCCAGCCAGCGAGTTTATTGTTTCCATCCTCAGCCCTTCCAAAATCGTCTATTTAGGGTACCCTTTACTTAAGCGATGGCCGGCAATATCCACGAAGAAGAGATACTGGGGAAAGCCTACGACAGCCGCCTGATGCGGCGCCTGCTCACCTACCTGCGTCCCTATAAGTGGCAGGTGGGCCTGGTCCTCACCGGCATCCTGTTCAAGGCCGCGGCGGATGTTCTGCAGCCTTTCCTGGTCAAGATTGCGGTGGACCGCTATCTCGCCCCCACCAGGGAAGCGGCCCACAGTTGGCTGGGCTCCCGCCTGAGCAACAACGCTCTTACCGGCATCGGCGAGGTAGCCGGTCTCTACGTGGCCAGCCTGGTCTTCAGCTTCCTGCTGGAATACATGGAGACCTACTACATGCAGTGGACGGGGCAAATGGTGATGTTCGATCTGCGCAGCCAGATCTTCC
>DATJFA010000588.1:0-6773 GCA_035496015.1 Terriglobales bacterium
CGCCTGACCGCGTGCTGGCGGCGCTGGAACAGCAACAGAAGGCAGGTGCCTGATGCGAGCTTTCGAATACACCAGTCCAACCACGCGCCAGCAGGCGGTGGAACTGCTATCCGGCGAAGCTGCCGTGCTGGCCGGCGGCACTGACCTGCTCAGCCTGATGAAAGACGACGTAGTGACGCCCAAGCGCGTGGTCAACATCAAAGACATTCGCGAGCTGAACGGCGCGCACTATGGGCCGCGCGGGATGCAGGTCGGCGCGCTGACTCCTTTAGGCGATCTGGCGGACAATGCGCTGGTGAAGCAGCACTATCCCGCCTTCGCCGATGCGCTGCTGGAGGCGGCTAGCCAGCAGATCCGCAACATGGCCACCATCGGCGGCAACATCTGCCAGCGCCCGCGCTGCTGGTACTTCCGCTCCGGCTTTGGCCTGACGCCGAAGACACCGGATGGCAAGTCCCTGGTGGAAGCGGGCGACAACCGCTATCACGCGATTCTGGGCAATGAGGGACCGGCGCTGTTTGTCAGCCCGTCGAGCGTTGTGCCAGCAATGATTGCCTATGGCGCGCGTATTCGCATTGCCGGACCCAAGGGAAGCCGCGAAGTGGCGCTGGAGAAATTCTTCAAGATTCCTCAGGCGGAAGGCGAGCGCGAACACGACCTGCAGCCCAACGAAATTGTCACCGACATTTTCCTGCCGCCGCCAGCCGGGGGGAAGTACGCGCACTACGAAGTGCGGCAGAAGGAGTCGTTCGACTGGCCGCTGGCGCTGGCGGCGGTTGCGCTGCATATGAATGGCACCACGGTGCGCTCGGCGCGGGTGGTGATGGGCTACGTGGCGCCGGTGCCCTGGGTTTCCGAGGAAGCGGCGCAAGCGCTCGTGGGAAAGACGGTGAACGAGGAATCCGCCAAGGCGGCAGGCGACGCTGCCGTAAGCAAGGCCAAGCCGCTAAGCCGCAACAGTTACAAAGTCCAATTGGCGCGAGTGGCGGTGAAGCGCGCGATTTTACAGGCGGCGCAGGGCAAAGCGGAGGGAGGCGAGGCATGATCAGCGAGCAGGAGCGGTTCAACACCGAGAATCCCAACCTGTGCCCGGGGCTGCGCTGGAAACGTCAGTTCTACGATTCCGAGCCTGATCCCACCGTGCAGCGCTCCAATGACGGCAACTACTGGTGTGTTTACACACAAACCTGCATCGGACCGGATGGCAAAGTTGCCGAGCCGCGCGCCTGCTCGTTTCCGCGGCGCAAGTGCCACGGCGACGGGCAATGCGGGTGAAAACCAGTTGTCAGTTGTCAGTGGCCAGTTGGCAACTCCCAGATGTCGGCTATCAGCTTTCAGCTCTCAGCTGGAAGGCAGGACTCTGGGTCCACCCGAAAGACTCTATTTCAGAATTCCCATGCGCTTGCCCACGCGCTTCAGCACCTCTAGCGCGCGGTCCAACTCCTCGCGGGTGTGGGTGGCGGTCATGATGGTGCGCACGCGCGCTTTGCCTTCGGGCACCGTGGGAAAGACAATGCCGGTGCCCATTACGCCCTCCTTGAACAGTTCGCGGGAAAACTCCATGGTGAGTTTGCCGTCGCCGATAATGATGGGAGTGATGGGCGTTTCGCTGGCGGGCGTGTTCACACCTCCGATGTTGTAACCGAGGTTGCCAAGTTCCTTCTTCCAGTAACGCGTGTTCTCCCACAGTTTTTCAATGCGCTCCGGCTCCTGCTCCAGAACGTCAAAAGCAGCCATGCAACTGGCGGCCACCGAAGGCGGGTGAGAGGTGGAGAACAGGAACGGCCGCGCGCGGTGGTAGAGGAAGTCAATCAGATCGCGCGAGCCGCACACGTAGCCGCCGAGCGCGCCGATAGCCTTGGAAAGCGTGCCCACCTGGATGTCCACGCGGCCATGCACTTTGAAATGATCAATAGTGCCGCGGCCATTGCGGCCAAGCACGCCCGAGGCATGCGCATCGTCCACCATCATGATGGCGCCATATTTCTCCGCCAGATCGCAGAGCGCGGGCAGGGGCGCGACGTCGCCATCCATGGAGAAGACGCCGTCGCTGATCAGCAGCTTGTGGCCGGGCTGGCCGGCAACTTCCTTGAGCAGCTCTTCCGCGTGCGCCATGTCTTTATGGCGAAACACCTTGATGGTGGCGCGGGAGAGGCGGGCGCCGTCAATGATGGAGGCGTGGTTCAGTTCGTCAGAAATGATGAAATCTTCCTTGCCCAGCACGGCGGAGACAGTGCCGGCATTGGCCGCAAAGCCCGACTGAAAAACTACCGAGGCTTCCACGTTCTTGAAGCGGGCGATTTTTTCCTCCAGCTCCATGTGAATTTTCATGGTGCCGGCAATGGTGCGCACTGCGCCCGAGCCCACGCCGTACTTGCGCGTGGCATCCAGAGCGGCCTGGCGCAGCTTAGGGTGGGTGGTCAGGCCCAGGTAGTTGTTGGAGGCCAGGTTAATGACCTTCTTGCCGTCGAAAGTGCACTCCGGGGCCTGCTCGTCTTCCAGCACCCGCAGGCGGAAGTAGGTGCCTTTCTGCTTGAGCTGGTCCAGTTGCTCGGTCAGATAGGAGAGCTGCGGGCGGGTGGAAGTCTGGGTCGCCATGAGTTCCCTCGCGTGCGCCCCCGCGCAGAGCGCGGAAGAACGCGGATTTGCAAACTATCAAGTTTAACGCCGGAACCGGGAGAGGTGGAAACCGGCCAGCCGTTTCCGTGCGGAATCCGGGTTTAAGCCCGGCTTAAGCCTGGCGGCGGTAGGCTCAGACTGAACGCTTGTGCACGCCGCCCGCGGGCCGGATAATCTGGAAGAGATGCGGGTGCTGGTAATCGAGGACGAGCGGCGACTGGCGGAAAACGTGGCCCGCAGCCTCAAGGAAAATGCGGCCTGGGCGGTGGATGTCGCCCTGGACGGCCAGAACGGGTTGCACCTGGCCGAGTCGGTGGCTTACGACCTGATTGTGCTCGACCTCATGCTGCCCAAACTGGACGGCCTGGAATTGCTGCGGCGCTACCGGCGCCAGGGAAACAAAACGCCGGTGCTGGTACTGACGGCGCGCGAGGAGAAGCAGTCGGTGGTAACCCTGCTTAATGCGGGGGCCGACGATTATCTGGCGAAGCCGTTTGATTTGGGAGAGTTTCTGGCGCGGGCCAAGGCGCTGGTGCGGCGGGCCAAAGGACAGCCAACGCCCATGCTGATAGTGGGCGATCTGGAAGTGAATACCATCGAGCGCGCGGTACGGCGCAACGGGCGGGAGATTACGCTGACGCCGATGGAATACAGGGTGCTGGAGTACCTGGCGCACCGCCCCCGGGCGGTAGTTTCGAAAACAGAACTCCTGGAGCACTTGTACGATTACAACTGGGAAAAGTTCAGCAACGTAATCGAGGTGTACATCTCGGGGCTGCGCCGCAAAATTGACGACGGGGCGCCGGTAAAGCTGATTCATACTCTGCGCGGCCAGGGATATGCGCTAAGAGCCGGAGAGGGAAAAAGATGAGGTTGCAAGGTTTCACAGGTTTCAGGGTTTCAAGGGTTTCCAAGGTTTCGCAGGTTTCAAGGACCCAAGGTTTCGAGGGTTTCAGGTTTCGAAGGTTTCAAGGTTTCGACAACGCCGGCTCTACCATGGCGTCATGCTGAGGGGCTTTAGCCCTGAAGCATCTCGCGTGCAGCGTATCAACCGTTCAAAGGCCATCGCGCTTTTGAAACCTCTGAAACCTTGAAACCTGTGAAACCTGGCTCTTAGGCAGCAATCGTCTTCATGCCATGAAACGCCTTTCACTAACAGGCCGGCTTACCGCGGTTGTCGTGGGCGCTCAGCTGATGCTGGCGGTGGGCCTGGTGCTGGTGGGCATCACCTTCGCCCGCCGGCAGTTGCTGGCTGCTTTCGATATGAGCCTGCAGGGCAAGGCCCGCGCCATCGCCGCCCTGGTCTACTACCCGCCGGAAGGCAAACCGGGGCTCCTGCTAGACGCCGACGAAGCACCGCCTCCTTTCGATGCCCTGCACCCTGACATTTACCAGGTGACGAGCACGATTCGGGAATTCGAAGCGCACTCGACAAATTTTGACGCGGCATTTCTTCACGGCGAACCGGCACGAGGTGAGTACTGGAATTTCATAGCGAAAGGAGTACCCTACCGCGGCCTGATCCTGCGCAAGGTAGCCATTCGCGATTCCGAAACCGACAATTTGGACACCGACGTTTTCCTGGACGTCTTCTACGCCGCGCCCACACTGGACATTACCCGCCGCGCCAACGAGGTCGGCCTCATGGTAGGCGGCGCCAGCCTGCTGCTGCTGGCGCTCACCGGGTTGCTGGCTGCCTGGGCGATACGCCGCGGGTTGTGGCCGCTGCGCGACCTGGCAGGAGAAGCCGCCGGCATTTCGGTGAAGAACTGGGATTTCCGTCCTCCACAGGCCGCGTTGGACGCGCCCGAACTGGCACCGCTGGCGCAAGCCATCGAGACCGTGCTGGGCAAACTGGAGCTGGCTTTTGTGCAGCAGCGCGAGTTCCTGGCGGACGCGGCCCACGAACTGAAGACCTCGGTGGCCATCCTGAAATCCACCTTCCAGTCCTTATTGCAGAAGCCGCGCTCGCCGCACGAGTACCGCGCCGGGCTCCTGGACCTGATGGGCGACGTGGACCGACTGGAGGAACTGCTCAACCGCATGCTGCGCCTGGCGCGCGCGGAACAGCAGGCAGCCGATGGTGGCCAGCAAACTCTGGAAGTGGCGGACCTGGCCTCCACTTGCGAGATGGCGGTGGCGCGCATCAAGGCCTTGGCCATGGCGCGGGGCGTGGAAGTTCAATTGTCGAGCGAGGGCGGCGGCGAAGTGCATGCCGATCCCGACGATCTGGAACTGGTGTGGGTCAATTTGCTGGAGAATGCCATCCAGCATAGTCCGCCGGCCTCGGTGGTCCGGCTGCAGTTCCAGCGCGAAGGCGACAGCGCCTGCGTCAACGTGCGGGATTGGGGCACCGGTATCGCCCCGGAGGACCTGCCCTATATTTTCGAGCGCTTCCGGCGCGGCGACCGCTCGCGTTCCCGCGAAACCGGTGGCTTCGGCCTGGGGCTGGCCATCGCCAAGGCCATTGTCGAAGCTTACGGCGGCAGCATACGCGCAGAGAGCAAGCTGCATGAAGGAACCTGCGTGTGGGTGCGGTTGCCATTGAGCAAGCCGGTGGAAGTCCGCTCTTCTGCCGTCACTTCGCCGGAAGCGTCGTGAGGCGCGGCGCATTCCTGGCCGCGCGATAGCATCCGATGTTGGTTCGATAAGCGCTGCCGACCTCCCAATTTGGCACCTGCGACAAAGTTTTTTTGTCTGCAGTCGCTCCTTCCGTGCTCCCCAAGATTTAGCCTTTCTGTATCTGACAAGCAGCGTAAACATCTGGCGCAACCTACGCTTCCCCGCTCCTCGGCGGGCTGAATAAGGAGTCCTGATTCCATAGCAAAGGAGAGCTTTCAAATGTTCGCACGCATGCTGGAAGGCAACCTGAAGCTGGAGAAGAAGCTTGAATTCGTGAAGAAGATGCATGAGGAGATCATTCCCATCCTGAAACGGCAGACGGGATTCGTGGACATCATCGGCCTCGAGCACGACACCAAACCGGAGAAGTTCTGCCATCTCACGCTGTGGCACACCAAGGCAGACGCCGAACGCTATGAGCGCGAAACGTTCCCTAAGCTGAATGAAATGATCAAGCCCTACATGATCATGCCCGCGGTGGTAAATACCTTTAAGGTAGAGACCACCATCTCCGAGCACGTGATTGCGGCAGTGGCGGCTTGAACGGCGAGCCCTCCCTGCAGCAACCGGCCCCGGCATTCGCCCCGCCGGGGCCGTTTTGTTTGGTTTCAACGCAGAGGGCGGAGAGAATTGGGGACCACCGTTTCATTTCTACTGTCATCTTGAGCGGAGCAGGCCGGTCCGCTCGCTGACTGGCCTGCGGAGTCGAAAGACCCGTGCGCTGCTGGGCGCGCGCTAACTGCTCTAAGGAGTTCCCCTGTCTTACCACTGGAGGTAAAACTCCTCCGGACAACTCGCAAATCTCCGGCGGCCTAGGGATGTTTCGACTCGGGCATGCGCCTCGCTCATTATGACGGATGGAGACTAATTTGCTTAGGAGGCGCCGGCGGCCTGCGCCTTAACCAGGCCCTGAAGCGCCTTGGCGGCGTCCGGAGAAAGATCGGCAAATTCAATCCCCATGCCCATGCTGGGATGGACCACTCGCACCACGCCAGACAAGCGCACAGATGCTCCGGCGGATTGAAACATAACTTCGACGGCAGTACCGACCGGTTCGGGGGTAATGGTTTCGAAATAACAGCCGGTCAGGCTGATGTCGCTGAGAAACCCGCGAAAAGGGGCGTTGCTTCCGCGTTTGCAGAACTGCGCCTCACAGCGGAAGTCGTAGCGGGTTGCAGGCCTCTTATCCATTTGTAAAGATTTAATCACGGCGGCTGCCCGGGTTCACAAGTTACGAAAGGCGTTCGCCGCCGGGCAGGTCCCGATAAAATACCTCATATGAACGACATAACCGCGGCTTATCTCTCCGAAGCGACTCGCGCTTTGCGGGCCTATAAGAAGCTCGCCGAAGGCGCCTTGGCACAGATCAGCGATGAGGAGTTTTTTCACAAGCCCGATTCCGAATCGCTCAGTTGCGCCCTGCTCGTCAAGCATATAGCCGGCAATCTCCGCTCCCGCTTCACGGAGTTCCTGACTAGCGATGGAGAAAAACCCAACCGCCATCGCGACCAGGAGTTTGAAGACGCAACCGG